>CALGTT010000247.1 GCA_937901485.1 uncultured Ruminococcus sp. | reverse complement strand
CATGTCGCGTGTGGCAGTCGTACTCGATCCCATTTTCAAGAAGGTCGGTCTGTCCGGCAAGTCCGTCATTCCCTTCGTCATCACCATCGGCTGTGCCGTTCCCGGCATCATGGCGAGCCGTACCATCCGCAATGAGCGTGAGCGCAGAGCGACGGCAATGCTTGCGCCCTTCATGCCCTGCGGCGCGAAGATCCCTGTCATTGCCCTCTTTGCCGGTGCATTCTTTGACAATGCCGGCTGGGTGAGCGCGCTGATGTACTTCTCCGGCATTGTGCTGATCTTCCTCGGCGCACTGCTGGTCAACAGAATCACGGGCAATCACGCGAAGAAATCCTACTTCATCATCGAGCTTGCCGATTACAAGTTCCCGTCCCTCTGGGGCGCGTTCAAGTCCATGTGCGAGCGCGGCAAGGAGTATGTCATCAAGGCGGCGACCATCATCCTGCTGTGCAACACCGCCGTGCAGATCATGCAGAGCTTTGACTGGAGCTTCCGCGTTGCAGAAACTGCGGATTCCTCCATCCTTGCTTCCATTGCAAATCCCTTTGCCTACCTGCTGATCCCGATCGTGGGCGTGCTGAGCTGGCAGCTTGCTGCTGCGGCAGTGACGGGCTTCATTGCAAAGGAAAATGTTGTCGGCACGCTGGCAGTATGCTTTGTCGGTCTGGAAAATCTGATTGATACCGAGGAGCTTGCCATGATGGAAGGCGCGGGCGCAGAGGTTGCCGGTGTGATGGCGATCACAAAATGCGCAGCACTGGCGTACCTGATGTTCAATCTTTACACACCGCCGTGCTTTGCGGCGATCGGTGCGATGAATGCGGAAATGAAGAGCGCGAAGTGGCTCTGGGGAGGCATCGGCTTACAGCTTGCAGTTGGCTATACCGCGGCATTCCTTGTATACCAGTTTGGCACACTGTTCATGACCGGCGCATTCGGCGCAGGCTTCCTGCCCGGTTTGATCGCTGTTGCAGTAATGGCAGCTGTGATCGCGGGCTTGATCGTCAGAACCAATACCCAGCTCAAGGCTGAGTATGCACTGGGTAAGTAATTATGAAAACATTTCTTTTGATTCTCATTCTTGCCGTGATCGTCGGCAGTATCGTGTACTATCTCTACAAATGTAAAAAACGCGGTCAGACCTGCATCGGCTGCCCCTATGCGAAGGAGTGCAAGGGGAAGTGCGGAGGGCACGCGAAGAAAGAAGAATAACAGAACACGCCCCCTTGCGGTATTGCGAGGGGGCGAGGATTAGTTTTCAGGGAGGATCTGAGAACCATCAAATGTAATATGGTATTCACCATCTTTCATAATGCGTATGTCAATAGGAAGCCATTCGTTTTGAACAAAGGCTTCCTCTTTATTCAGAAAACGTCGGAGGGCTTCCAGATCTTTGGCATCGTTCTGTGCACGGTGTTTGCGTTCAATAAAGTTTAAGTTTAACTTGTCATAACGTTTCTGACGGTTTGTATGAAAATTGTCTATGTCATTTTTCAGCATAGCTTTATCATACGTTTCTGTAAAAACGCCAATGGATTTATGTATGGAACATTCCAGTTCTTCTGCCAGACTGACTGCATAACGCATGGAAGTGTTCCACTGTTGAATGAGATGAGTAATAACATCTTCTCCGCCTATCTTCTTTTTTACATCATATATACGGCAGTAAGCACATTGATCCGTTACTAAAATGCACATCAGATCCGCCGCTTTACTGTTATCTACATACTGTTTTGCACACTCATGTCCTAAAAAACCATAATTCATTTCAGAATATGCGGTCTTGATAAAAATCCTTTCATCCGTGTTCTTATCATGTTCGTGAAACCAGAATGTGACGTTTTCATTATTTTGTACAGTATGGATAGGCGTATTTTTAACAAGCTCATATTCTCCTGATGTTTGTTTTATTTTTCGTCCCCCAAGTACAGCCATCACGCATCCTCCAGAATCGTCATTGCATCATGATAGATCTTATCATTGGATGCATTGAAAATGTCAAAGTTGTAGCCATGACCGGACTCAAAATAGGGCGCAAGCTCTGTTACAGTGGTTCGCCCGTTTTTGTCAGGAATGAACTGATACACATGCACATTGTCCAGCTTTTCGGGCTTGAGAAAGTCATTTTCATCATAGCCAAGCTTTTTAGCTTTCTCGTCCCTGTCCTTTGCCGCAGAGAGCAGGATCAGGTTGTCGATCGCCGCCGCCATCGTATCACTATGCGTGCTGACGATCATTTTGTAGTCCGCATTCACCATCCGCACAAGAAGCCTCGCCATTTCGATCTGTTTCAGCGGATGCAGGCAGGTTTCGACTTCGTCGTAGAAGATGCAGCGGGGCGTTTTGTATGCTGTTAATAAATGAATTAACGGCGAAAGCTCATTAACCATGGAAGACGTTAGATAAATTGGAACTTGTAGTTTTGTTCCTTTAGGAGTATATATAACTTCTTCTTCCTCTATTTTCAATTTTCCATCAATAAGATGTGTGTTAATGAAAGAAATAATGTGACGATTGGCTATTGAACTATGGGGAATATGCTTGTACCTAAGCATGAACATCATAAAATCCCAAACAGGCTGCGTTAATCCAAATTCATTTTCCTCCTGTTTATTATACATCTCAAGAGAATTCGCTAAAGCTTGTTTATATAAAAGCAATATTCCTGTTCTTGATGCAGGAAGAAACGAAAAGCGAGTCCATCGATCAGATGTATAATTTAAAAGGATTTTAGAAAAAACAGTTCTGATCACGCTCTCCAAAAGTTCTGTATTTGTAGAATTAGGCTTGCTTCGCATAAGCCATGAATTGTCACAGATTAGTAAATAATATTTGTTTCCTTTGTCAAGCCCACTCAAAGGAAAGGCATATATATCAGAATCAGTTTCAGCCATTTCTTTCAATAAAAAGTGATGCTTAATCCCCCCAAACTCCACCCATAACTCCTCAATCGGAATCCGTCTTTTGAAGATATTGAACACAATTTCGTCCTTTTTCTCATGCAGAACCTTGTTCACTGCCGCTTCGATCTCCGGGAAATTGGTGTTGTCAATCGTGATGGGCAGTTCCCCGAACGTATAATGCTCACTGATGTCAATGTGCCGTGTCAGGTAGTCGATCACCCCATAAATGAGCTGCATCATCAGCGTTTTACCGCTGTTGTTGTGCCCGACAAAGAGGGAAAATGTGCTCATATCAATGCTTGCAGATGCGATCTGCCCGAAATTCTTCACGGAAACGATCATTGCTGACACCGTCCTTTCCTATGATAGTATAGTTCCGTTTTCCTGTAAAAATACGCGGTCACCGCAGTTTTTTGGCTGCCATGACCGCGCATCACTCAACTGTTCACAACCTCATACATCTCCGCCGCATCCGCCTTTGTCGCGTGTTCAGCGACAACGAGGACGCGTACTTTGACGGGGCGTGCACCCATCTGGATCTCGATGATGTCGTTGAGCTTGACATCATAGGACGCGCGTGCGACCTTGCCGTTGACGATGACCTTTCCGGCATCGCAGGCTTCGTTGGCGATCGTGCGCCGCTTGATCAGACGGGAGTTTTTCAGATATTTGTCAAGACGCATCTCAGTCTTCCTTGGGGTTGACAGCATCCTTCAGACCTCTGCCAGCCTTGAATGCCGGTGCCTTGCCGGACGGGAGCTGGATCGGCTCCTTGGTGCGCGGGTTCAGGCATACCTTCTCACGGCGTTCACGCACATCAAATGTGCCGAAGCCTGTCAGAACGACCTTTTCACCCGTTGCCAGTGTGTCACGGATGGTGTCGAAAATGAAATTTACAGTCTCCTCTGCTTCCTTCTTGGTGCAGCCGCTGTGCTTTGCATACTTGTTGATGAGTTCGGACTTGGTCATGATAATTCCTCCTGTGTATTCTTTTGTTCATTCGGAGCTTTCCCGAAGCTTTGCCGGATGCTCCTGTTTTTATTGTTATGCCTGACGCTCCTGTTCCTTGGCATCCGCCCAGTAAACATCCAGCTCGTCAATGCGCAGCTCCGGCATGTTCTTTCCGGCAGCAGTCACAAGCTGTTCAGTCGCGGCAAAACGTTCTATAAATTTATTGGTCGCCTTTGTCAGTGCCTGCTCCGCATCAATGCCCAGATGCCGTGCGGTATTCACGCAGGAGAACAGCAGGTCACCCAGCTCCTCCTCCATGCGTTCCTTGCTGTTTTCAGCCATTGCTTCCTGCAGCTCCGCACGTTCCGCACGCACACAGTCAAAGGCTGCCGCCGCATCTTCAAAGTCCATACCGGCTCTGGCGGCGCGTTTGCCGATCTTCTGTGCCCTTGTCAGTGCGGGCAGGGATCTTGCAACACTGCGGAGCGTGTCCGCATAGGTTTCCTGTCCTTTTGTCTCTTTCTTGATGGCATCCCAGTTCTTCAGGACAGTGTCCGTGTCCTCTGCCTTGACATCACCGAACACATGGGGATGACGGACAATGAGCTTTTTGCAGATCTCATCACAGACCTGCGCAAAGTCAAACTGCGCCTCCTCCTGTGCCAGACAGCAGTGGAAAACCACCTGTAAGAGCACATCACCCAGTTCCTCACGCATGAGGGGCATGTCCAGCAGGTCGATCGCCTCGACTGCCTCGTATGCCTCCTCCAGAAAGTCGTTCCGGATGGACTGGTGCGTCTGCTCCTTGTCCCACGGACAGCCGCCGGGACTTCTCAGAAGTCTGACGATCTCAATCAGATCCGCAATGCCGTACTGCGGCTTCTGTTCAAATTCAACCATAATGCCTCCTGAAAATACGCCTATCTTGCGTCAATAAAGCCGACCTTGCGGTATACCTTGCGCAGGATGCGCTGGGAATAACGCTGTGCTTCGTCCGCGCAGCGCGTGTAGCATTCCTTGAGATATCCCTTGTCAGCGATCAGTCTTGCATACTCCTCGCGAACGGGAGCGAGATGATCAGCAACTGCCTCGCCCACAGCCATCTTGAATGTGCCGTAGCCCTGACCTGCAAACTCCTTGACCGCATCGTCAATGGACTTGCCCGTCACAGCGGAATAGATCGTCAGCAGGTTGTTGATGCCGTCCTTGCCCTCACGGAAGCAGACCTCTGCCTCACTGTCAGTTACGGCACGCTTGCACTTGCGGATGATCGTATCCTTGTCATCGAGGATCAGGATGCACGCGTTGGGGTTGTCGTCGGATTTGGACATCTTCTTGGTCGGATCCTGCAGGGACATGACTCTTGCGCCGATCGGGGAGATGTACGGCTCCGGAACAGTAAAGGTATCACCATATCTGCCGTTGAAGCGGCGTGCAATGGTTCTTGCCAGCTCCAGATGCTGTGTCTGGTCCGCGCCCACGGGAACAAGATCCGCGTTGTAGGCGAGGATATCCGCCGCCATGAGCACCGGATAATCAAACAGACCTGCATTCACATCGTCCGCATGGCGCAGGCTCTTTTCCTTGAACTGCGTCATTCTGGACAGCTCACCGAACTGCGTGGAGCAGTTGAGGATCCAAGACAGCTCCGCATGGGATCTGACGTGGCTCTGGATGAACAGCAGGGACTTGTCGAGGTCAATGCCGCACGCCAGCAGGAGCGCGTAGGCTTCCAGTGTGTTGCGGCGAAGCTTTGCCGGCTCGATCTTGACAGTGATCGCGTGCAGGTCAACCACGCAGTAAATGCAGCGGTATTCGTCCTGCAGGGGCTTCCAGTTGCGGATCGCGCCGATGTAATTTCCGAGTGTGAACGTGCCCGTGGGCTGGATGCCGCTGAAGATCAGCTTCTTTTCCTGCTCACCGGCAGACTGCTGTACCTGTTCGCTCATTCCTGAACGCCTCCTGCAGCCTGTTCCTGATCGCGCATCTGTGCCAGACGCAGGGAAGTCATTACCTGCTGGTACAGATAGTGGATCACGCGCTTTTCGCGGCCCATTGCGGCAGGATCACGGGGATCAATTTCTACCTTGTAGATGCCGCGCTTGGTCATCAGGTATACAAAATGCACGCCGTTGATCGGCAGCGGGAACTGGGAGGTCTTCTTGCCGAGGGGCTTGATCTGGTTGGCATTGACTACCAGATTTCTTGCAGCCTGTACTGCGGACTTGTACTTGGTGGATGCGCCGGTGTACTCTGCGCCGTTGTTGAAATAGAGGTTTGCCGCACCATTGATGAAGCATACCATTGTTACCATAATTACGGGGCTCATGGGCATATCCACGATCACGCCGTATACCTCGTCAGCCTTGAACTTCATATTGGAGAACTGTGCCGGCGGGATATGCAGTGCGCTGCTGCGGGTTGCCAGATATTTGGGAGTTACCGGATAGGGATCAAGCGGGGAACGTCTTACTACTGCCATGATTCAAATTTCCTTTCATATTAAATAATGTTAATGTCAATATCATGCGGCTGTTTAGCCGAACATTTCCTTTGTCAGCTTTCCGAGGATCTCCACGCCGCGGTCGATCGCCTCGTCCGTGGGGGTGGAGTAATTCATGCGGAAGGAGGTCGTCCTGTCTGCTTCGCTCACCATGAACGCACTGCCCGGAACCACAGCGATCTTGTGTTCTGCAACAGCTCTTGTACAGAAGCCCATCATATCGCAGTCATCGGGGAGCGTGCACCAGACGAACAGACCACCCTCGGGGCGTGTGAATGTGATCTTCTCAGAGAATGCCGCATCCATGCCGGCAAGCATTCTTTCACACTTCTGCTTGTAGATGCCGCGGAGCATTGCAAGATGTGCGTCGAAATCATACCGCTTCATGAAATAATACGCAAGCATCTGACCGTAGTTGTTGGTCTGCACATCGGATACCTGCTTGCAGACAACCATCTTGGCGATCACGGGCTTGGGTGCAATGGCATAGCCCACACGGATGCCGGGGGCAAGCACCTTGGAGAAGCTTCCTGCATAGATCACTCTGCCGTCGGTGTCCATTGTCTTGATGCTCGGCACATGTTCGCCTGTGAAACGCAGGTCGCCGTAGGGATTATCCTCCAGAATCATGACATCGTACTGCTGCGCCAGCGCGTAGATCGCCTTGCGGCGTTCGAGCGTCGTGGTCTTGCCGGTCGGATTCTGGAAGTTGGGGATCACATAGATCAGCTTGGTGTTGGGATTAGCCCTGAGCGCGTCCTCCAGTGCATTCAGCTCCATGCCGTCCTCGTCAAGCGGTACGCCCACGAGGTTGACGTTGTAGGACTTGAACGCATTGAGTGAGCCGATAAAGCTCGGTGCTTCGCAGATGAGGGTATCACCGGCATTGCACAGGGACTTGCACGCAAGCTCCATGACCTGCTGTGCGCCGGAAGTAATGATCAATTCCTCACGCTCCGCATCGAAGCACTGTGCAGCTGCCATGCGCTCTTTCATCAGGCTGCGCAGGGGTGTGAAGCCCTCGGTGATGCCGTACTGCAGTACGGAGATCGGTTCGCCCTGTTCGGGATCGAGCATTCTCGCAGAAATTTCCTTAACTGCCTCAATGGGGAACGCTTCGGGAGCAGGATTGCCGGCTGCGAAGGAGATGACGCTGGGATCTGCGGTATATTTCAGAATTTCACGGATGGCAGAAGCCTGAAGCTGTGAAACCTTATCTGAAAACTGATAATTCATGTCATTCATTCCTTTTCTTGAATTCTTTGCTTGATAGAAATGCCGTTTTGCATCAGAAAACCGAACTGAAACAAAGCGTTACTATTATTATAACACATAATTTCGATTTTGGCAACATAAAAATGTAAAAGACTGAAAAAATTTACACAGTGCGCGTCACAGAAAGGAAGAACCCATGAAACAGCAATCATTTCTCAAAGGCTCACTCATTCTGGGCGTTTCTGCCCTGACCGCAAAATTGCTTGGCGCACTGTTCAAGATCCCCCTGACAAACCTCCTCGGCGGCACGGGCATGGGCTATTTCAGCTGTGCCTACGGGCTGTTCCTGCCGCTGTATGCGGTGTTTGTTACGGGGCTGTCCACGGCGGTCGCGCGTCCCGTTGCCGCCTGTGCCGCGTGCGGCGATCACGCAGGTGCACTGCGCATCCGCAGTGTGGCAAGGCGGCTGTTCCTGTTGGGGGGCATCGGCGGAATGCTCCTCGCTGCCCTGACTGCGAAGCAGTTTGCCCTGTATACCGCCGAAAGTCCGCAGGCGATCCCTGCCGTCCTTGCCATTGCACCAGCCGTGCTGTTCAGCTGCCTGACCGCCGTGGAGCGCGGCTATCATGAGGGGCTTTGCAACATGTACCCCACCGCCGTATCACAGGCGGCAGAAGCCCTCTGCAAGCTCCTGTGCGGACTGTGGCTGTGCCATCTGGTGCTGGAAAGCCCCGCACTTCCGTCCTTTCTCTCCGGCATCGGCAGGGAGGGAGCGGCGGCGGCAGCGGCGGTCATCGGTGTGAGCGTGTCCACGGCGGCAGGCTGGCTGTGCACGCTTGCGTTCAGCGGAAAAGTGCGGAAAACCGACGTTTCTGCATCGCAGACCTCCGCGCGTGAGGTCATTCGCACGCTCCTTTCGGTGATGATCCCCGTGGCACTCGGCTCGCTCGTCACGAACCTGACCTCGCTGATCGACCTCGTGACCGTGATCCGCTGCTTCAACAATCTGCTTTCCGCCGATCCTGCGGCGTTTTATGCCGGAACAGCAGCTCCGGCGGAGATTCCCCCCGCCGATGCTGCCGCGTTCGTCTACGGCTCTTTCATGGGGCTGTCCGTGACCGTTTTTAACCTCGTCCCGGCTTTGACAAATATGTTTGCCAAGGGCGTGCTCCCCTGCACCGCGCAGGCGTGGGCACGCGGCGACAGGCAGGCTGCCGCGGAATATGCAAGACAGGTGCTTCTGCTTACGGGGCTTGCGGCAGTACCGGCAGGATGCGGCATTTTCGTTCTGCCGCGCGGCATTCTGCTCTTTCTCTTTTCCGGCAGACCTGACGAGGTTGCCGCCGCCTGCGACGGTCTGCAATGGCTTGCACCCGGTCTGATCTTCCTCTGCCTTGCCTTTCCGGTGTTCAGCCTTTTGCAGGCGATCGGAAAAGCCGGACTTCCGGTCAGAATCATGATCGCGGGTGTGGCAGTCAAGCTTGCCGGAAATCTCCTCCTGATCCCATCGCTGTACACCGCAGGCGCGGCAATTGCCACGAGCCTGAGCTACGGCGTGATCCTCCTGCTCGCGCTTCTCTTCCTGCGCAGGGAGCTTGGTGCGCCTTTGCACGCAGGCAAGCCGTTTTTCTGCATCGGCTACGCCTCCGTGATGTGTGCGGCAGCGGCATGGCTTGCCTACAGCCGGTTACTTACGCATCTGTCCCAGCGTCCGGCACTGCTGCTGGCTGTCGCGTGTGGGGGCGCGGTTTATGTCCTTGTGCTCTGTCTGACGATGCACAGGGAGCTGAAGGAGCTTACAGGCGGAAAATCCGTACATTCATTCCATGAGGGCGGCGAAATCTCCAAAAAAGCGCGTCCCCATTTGTGCAGATAGCAGAAAGCAAGAGCAAGATTAGCAGGATAGCTTGAAAAAATCGGCAATTTTGGCTATAATGGAAGTGATGACCGGCACATAGGGTCAAAACATCAGAGAGGAAGGATATCTATGAAATGTAAACAAAAACTTGCCGCCCTGCTTGCCTCAGCCGCCATGCTGCTGACCGGCACGCTTGGGGTGATGCCAGCAGCTGCTGTCCATGTGCGGCCCGTTGCCAATGTCGAGCAGCTTGCATCCGCATCGTATGCAGGAATGACCTATGTCAGCTACGGCTCGTACATTGAGATCGTTGCCTGCAACAACGCCCTGACTTCTGTCAAAGTACCCGATACGATCGGCGGCATTCCGGTTACGAAGATCGGCTCACTTGCGTTCTATCAGTGCGCAAAGCTGACATCTGTCACACTGCCGTCCGGCATTACCGCTATCGGAGACAGAGCGTTCCACGGCTGTACTGCCCTGACGGAGATCGTCATTCCGGAGGGCGTGACGGCAATTGCATCGGAAACCTTCCGCGGCTGTTCCTCGCTCCGTTCCGTCAGCATTCCGTCCACCGTCCGCACCATTGGCAAGGGCGCGTTCAGTGGATGCAATTCCCTGACAAGTGCTGCGATCCCGTCAGGCGTGACCGAGATCTGCGACACCACGTTCTATTCCTGCGACTCCCTCCAAAGCATCAGTATTCCGGCAAGCGTCAGAATCATCGGAAACTGGGCGTTTGACGGCTGTACATCACTGAGCACTGTCAATTTCGGCGGCGACCAGACCGCATGGAATTCCATCAGCGTCGGCTCGCTCAACGATGCACTCAGCAGAGCAGCGGTGAATTTCGGCAGCACCGTTGTTCCCCCTGTGCAGACAGTTCCCACCACAGCAGCTACCACCACTACTACAACAACTACCACAACCACGACCACCACAACTACAACGACCACCACAACTACAACGACCACTACTACCACCACAACAACTACAACAACCACGACCACCACAACTACAACGACCACACCACCCCCTACAACGACCACAACCACCACGACCACCACGCCGCAGCCGACCACAACGACGACCACGACTACTACCACACCACCGACCACAACGACGACCACAACCACCACCACACCGCCGACTACCACGACAACGACTACTACAACATGGACACAGCCAACCACGACCACGACCACCACGACATGGACACAGCCGACCACCACGACGACTTCAACGACTACGACCACAACAACAACCACGACAACCACAACGACCACGACTACCACGACCACATGGACACAGCCAACCACCACCACCACAACAACCACACAAACACCGACCGACAGGCTGAATGTCAGCGGTATACCGTCTGTGATGGAGGTGGGCGATACGGCATCCATCAACATGCAGGAGCCGGACGGCAGGCTGGGTGAGATCTCGATCGCGGATGAATCCATCGTGAAGATCACACAGAAATACTATCAGAATCCATGGGGTGCCGGCATGATGATCCAGGCGGTTTCCCCCGGCGTGACAACGCTCAGCATCACCGTGGGCAATACGGTCAGAAGCTTTGAGATCGTTGTCAATGGTGCTGCAACCACCGCTGCCACCACCACTACAACAACGACTGCCACAACAACGACCACAACGAACACGACCACCACGACAACCACAACGACTTCCACCCCCAGG
>CALGTT010000246.1 GCA_937901485.1 uncultured Ruminococcus sp. | reverse complement strand
AATCCGTTCATGGCAGGCGCGTTCCATGGTCCGGGGGAGCCGGACTGCGTTATCAATGTGGGCGTATCCGGTCCCGGTGTAGTCCGTGCGGCGATCGCAAAATATCCGGATGCAACGATTGACGGCATTGCGGATGTGATCAAGAAGACCGCATTCAAGGTAACCCGTATGGGACAGCTGGTTGGTTCAAGAGCCTCCAAGATGCTGGGCGTTCCGTTCGGTATCGTAGATCTTTCCCTTGCGCCGACTCCGGCAGTGGGCGACTCCGTTGCACATATTCTGGAGGGCATTGGTCTGGAACAGTGCGGCACACACGGCACGACAGCCTGCCTTGCACTGCTCAATGATGCAGTGAAAAAGGGCGGTGTTATGGCATCTTCCAACGTCGGCGGTCTGTCCGGCGCATTCATTCCGGTATCCGAGGATCAGGGCATGATCGACGCGGCACTTGCCGGCACGCTCTCTCTGGAGAAGCTCGAAGCAATGACCGCGGTATGCTCCGTAGGTCTGGATATGATCGTAGTTCCCGGCGATATCACCGCAGAAACCATTTCTGCGATCATTGCGGATGAAGCCGCGATCGGTATGGTGAACAACAAGACAACGGCTGTACGCCTGATTCCGGCAGTCGGAATGCAGGAGGGCGACATGCTCGAATTCGGCGGTCTGCTCGGCAGCGGCCCTGTGATGCCCATTAACCGCAAATCTCCGGCAAAGTTCATCTCCCGCGGCGGCAGAATCCCCGCCCCCATGCACAGCATTAAGAACTAGGTTTTCTGTCCAGCAGGGGGACGCTGTCCCCCTGGGCTAACTGCCCCGTCCCCTCTGTCACCAGGTGACATCTCCCCACCCCGTGGGGAGTCACCCCCTGCCAAAGGGATGTCATCCCTTTGGAATCCCATAGTGTTTTGCCATTGCACCCCTACGGGGTACAAAGGCAAAACATTAAGATTGCAAGAATACCATTCTTGGCAGAGAATACAGAAGCAGCATTCCTGTTGGACGGAATACATAATTTCAATTCTATACAAAGGAGTCAAGAGTTATGAAATATCTTGTAGTACTTTTCGATGGTATGGCTGACTATCCCGTACCGGAGCTTGGCGGCAAGACACCGCTGGAGGCTGCGGATACACCGAATATCGACCGTTTGGCAAAGACTGCGACCGTTGGTCTTGTCAAGAGCGTGGATGACGGCATGAAGCCCGGCAGCGACGTGGCAAACCTCTCCATTCTGGGCTATGATCCGAAGAAATACTACACCGGCAGATCTCCGCTGGAGGCTGGCAGTATCGGCATTGACATGAAAACCACGGACGTTTCTCTGCGCTGCAATCTGGTGACGCTGACGGACGAGGAAAACTATGAGGACAAGACCATTCTGGACTATTGTGCGGATGACATTTCCTCCGAGGATGCTGAGGTTCTGGTGAATTTCCTTGCAGAGCATCTCAACAACGAGGAATTCACATTCTACAATGGTGTCAGCTACCGTCACTGCCTGATCTGGGACAACGGCACGACCGATGTGGGCACACTCACACCGCCCCACGATATCACAGGCAAGCCCATCAAGGAATACATCCCGAATCATCCGAACGCAGAAAAGCTCTATGCTCTGATGAAAAAGTCCTATGACCTCCTGAAGGATCATCCGCTGAATCTGGAACGCATCAAGAACGGCAAGCGTCCTGCCAACAGCATCTGGCTCTGGGGCGAGGGCGTGCGTGCACAGCTCGATGATTTCAAGGAGAAGTACGGACTCAAGGGCAGCATGATCTCCGCAGTTGACCTGCTCAAGGGCATCGGCAAATTCGCCGGCATGAACGTGGTACAGGTGGACGGCGTGACCGGCTACATTGACACCAATTTCGAGGGCAAGGCACAGGCTGCCATCGAGGAATTCAAGAACGGTCAGGACTTCGTGTATATCCATGTGGAAGCACCGGACGAGTGCGGTCACAGAAACGAGATTGACAACAAGGTCAAGGCGATCTCCATCATTGACAAGGTGATTCTTGGTCCGGTAACGGAGTATCTGCGCAGTCAGGGCGATTTCAAGGTTCTGGTCACACCCGACCACGCAACACCCCTGTCCCTGATGACACACACCAACGATCCGATCCCGTTCTTCATCTACGACAGCACAAAGGAATGTGCAGGCGTGGACGGCTTCTGCGAGAGAACCGCAAAGGAAACCGGACTGTTCATTCAGCCGGGCTATACGATTATGGAGCGTTTTGTGAAATAATGAACTACCGCCGCAGTGTGAAAACTGCGGCGGTTTGCTTATGATATGCTTGTTCGTTACAGGTTGGACTTTACATAATCAACGTCTTGTTTCGTTTGCTTGGTATTAGGATGTTCCGTACCGAGCTTTTCTTCGAAGATTTTCAGTGCTTTTTCCAGATACTCCAGTGCCTTGCTGAAATCACCTCTGTTCGCATAGAAAACACCAATATTATTGTAGGACACGGCTGTACTGAGATGCTCCGTGCCGAGGCATTTTTCAGAGATTGCCAAAGCTTTCAGATAATACTCCAATGCCCTGTCATAGTCGCCCATACGTCGAT
>CALGTT010000245.1 GCA_937901485.1 uncultured Ruminococcus sp. | reverse complement strand
GCATCAATGCCATGGAACAGCTTAATGCGGAGCCGGACTGCGTGAATCCCCACCAGATGCTGTTCGGCATCAATCAGGGCTGTACTTTTGAGAAGCTGCGTGTGGAGCACATGCAGGAGATCGCAGAGCTGAATCTGGATGGTTATGCAGTCGGCGGTCTTGCGGTCGGCGAGCCGACGGAGGATATGTACCGTGTGCTGGATGCGGTCACGCCGTTCATGCCCGTGAACAAGCCCCGTTACCTGATGGGCGTGGGCACGCCGTCGAACATCATTGAGGCGGTGGCAAGGGGCATTGACATGTTCGATTGCGTGATGCCGTCAAGAAATGCGCGTCATGGTACGGTGTTCACATGGCAGGGCATCCGTCATCTGAAGAATCAGGCGTATGAAACTGATCCGCGTCCGGTCGATCCGGAATGCACCTGTCCGACCTGCCGTAATTTCTCGCGCGCGTATGTCCGCCACCTGTTCAAGGCGAACGAGCAGCTTGCCGGCAGGCTTGCGGGCACGCATAACCTCTACTTCTATAATACCCTTGCCGAGCGCATCCGCGAAGCGATCGACACGGATACCTTTGCACAGTTCCGTGCCGAGTATTCCCAGAAGCTTGCGCAGAAAGCACCGGAGGACTAAAAATTTCTATGTCCTATTTTGAGCTGTTACTGGTGGCTGCCGCGCTTTCGATGGAAGCCTTTGCGGTATCCATCACACAGGGGCTTGGCAGTCAGAAGCTGAAATATTCCCAGATGATCTCTTTCGCGCTCTGCTTCGGCGGATTTCAGGGGATGATGCCTACGATCGGCTATTTTCTGGGAAAAGTATTCGAAAGCTACATCATTTCAGCAGGTCATTATATCGTGCTGATCCTGCTTGGTTATATCGGATGCAGCATGATCCTTGATTCCCGTTCTGCCAAAGCTGAGTACCGGAACGTTCCGCTGACCGCGCCCCTCCTGCTGGTGCAGGGGATTGCGGTAAGCATTGATGCATTCGCGGCGGGTGTGAGCTTTGCGGCACTGCCCTACATGGACATTTTCACAGTTGCCTCACTGACCGCGCTCATTACGTTCCTGTGCGCTGTGACCGGCATTTCGTTCGGAGAAAAACTGGGGATGAAAACCGCAAGCCGCGCAATGCTCGCGGGCGGCGTGATCCTTGTGGGGATCGGGGTGAAGGTTTTTGTGGGGCGGATGTTTTTGAACTGATCAATCATAAATGGAGGGAATTCTTATGAAGCGTATTACCGCTTTTCTGACGGCTGGGGTTCTCGCACTTTCCACACCCTGCACCATTGGCATGGCTGCGAATACATTCGTGTGCGGTGACTGCAATACTGACGGCAGACTGGATGCATTTGATCTGGCAATCCTGAAATCGGCAGTGCGGCAGAATACTGCAGACGACGGCATGTGCGATCTGAATGCGGACAGCAGTACGGATGACAAGGATATCCGGCTGCTGGCCGACTATCTGCTCGGACGCATCGACAAATTCACAGCTGTGGATGAATGGGTGCTGACATGGAGCGATGAATTTAATGGGAATGCCATCGACAGCAGCAAATGGAAATTTGAAACCGGCAACTGGCTGCTTGATACCAACGGCAATTATGTCACCCACGGCTGGGGCAACAATGAACAGGAATTCTATACGGACAAAAACGCTTTTACAGAAGATGGTATCCTGACGATCCAGGCAAAAAAGGAAACCTATACCGATCCTGTTCAGGGATCATATGAGTATACTTCCTCCAAGCTTATCACCAAAGATCTTTTTTCCGTCTGCGGCGGCAGGATTGAGGTACGCGCAAGAGTGGATGCCGGAAAATCTCTCTGGCCTGCGATCTGGATGCTGCCGGAGGATGCGGTCTATGGCGCATGGGCTGCCTCCGGAGAGATTGACATTATGGAGGGCTGGGGCAGTACGCCGGAAAAGATCTGCGGAACAATTCATTTTGGGGATATCTGGCCGAACAATACTTACCTGACAAATGACTATTATTTTCCCCAAAATGATTCTACAGAAAACTGGCATACCTACGCACTGGAATGGGATGAAAACGAAATGCGCTGGTATGTGGACGAGCATCTGTTCAGCACGCAGACCGCGTGGCATTCGGAGGGCAGGACGTATCCAGCACCGTTTGACCAGAATTTCTACCTCATACTCAACCTTGCTGTCGGCGGACATTTTGACGGTGTGGATGGCATCCACGCTGATCCGTCCATTTTCGCTGACGGACCAAAGGAAATGATGGTGGACTATGTGCGTGTCTACCAGAAAGGCGGCGTGAGCCGTGAACCGTCCAAGCTCTCGTGCGAATCCCTCAGCTCCTATTTTGAGGGGGCAGATGCTTCCCTGAAGAATTCGGACAATGGCTGTCAGATCAACATCCGCAATGTCGGTACGCTCGAATATGCCGTGCTTGGTATCCTCAGCAACCGTGAGGTGCAGGCAGGAAAGACCTATCGCATTTCCTTTGCCGTTTCCTCAACTGCGGAGCGTGATATGCGCGTGACCGCGGAGAACAAAGTCTATGACCGTTTTCTGGACGAAACTCTGACAATCTCACCCGATCCCCTCCCCTGCAGCTTTGATGTGACATTTCCGGAGGATGGACAGATGGATGTCAAATTCCAGCTCGGCAACATCGGAAATGCCGCATCCCTCGGTGAACACACCGTTTGCATTTCCAATATTCATTGGGAAGAAATCCCGTAATATCAATATTTTTGCCCCTGTATTATGCAGGGGCAAATTTTTTTAAAAAATTTCCGAAAACCTATTGACAACTGTGTCTATCTGTGTTATACTGTATATAACGTATATACACAGTAATCACAGAGGTGCACTATGGATATTATTTTAAGCAATTCATCGGATGAGCCGATCTATGCGCAGATCGCGACACAGATCAAGGCTCTGATCATGAACGGTACGCTGAAGTCGGGGGACGCTCTGCCTTCCATGCGTATGCTTGCCACACAGCTCCGGATCAGCGTCATCACCAC
>CALGTT010000244.1 GCA_937901485.1 uncultured Ruminococcus sp. | reverse complement strand
AGCGAGCTTACCTTCGTAGGTCTTTCGGGAATGATAGATCCCGTTCGCCCCGAGGTAAAGGCAGCAATCGTTGAATGTAAGAGCGCAGGCATCCGCCCCATCATGATTACGGGCGACCACAAAAAGACTGCGGCGGCAATTGCAAAGCAGGCAGGTGTGGAGGAGGTCATCTCGGATGTTCTTCCCGATGGAAAAGAAGCCGTCATCCGCAGACTCTCTGCGGAGGGCAGAACAGCAATGGTCGGTGACGGCATCAACGATGCACCCGCGCTTACGCGTGCGGATATCGGGATCGCCATTGGCGCGGGAACGGATGTGGCAATGGATGCCGCCGATATCGTGCTGATGAAAAGCCGACTGACGGATGTGCCTGCAGCCATTCGCCTGAGCCGTGCCACTCTGCGGAATATTCATCAGAATCTGTTCTGGGCTTTTGTCTATAATATCATCGGCATCCCACTTGCCGCCGGTGTCTGGATCCCGCTGTTCGGTTGGGAGCTTAACCCCATGTTCGGTGCGGCGGCAATGAGCCTTTCAAGCTTTTGTGTGGTGTCAAACGCACTCAGACTGAATCTGTTCGGCATGTACAATGCTGATAAAGATACCAAAATCAAACATAAAAAGGAGAAAAAAACCATGACCAAAACAATTCAGATCGAGGGCATGATGTGCCCGCATTGTGAAGCCACCGTCAAAAAGGCACTGGAGGCACTGGATATGGTAGCGTCCGCCGAGGTAAGCCATAAGGATGGCACGGCGGTCGTAACACTGACCGCCGCAGCGGATGACACACTGCTGAAAAAAACGGTCGAGGATAAGGATTTTACTGTGACCGGTATTGTATAAGTAACGTGAAGAAAGCCCCTCCAAATCCGGAGGGGCTTTGCTGTTATATAGTCCGCGCTGCCGCTTGTGCCGTCTCAGGCACAAAGGCAGCAATTACCAGCGCGGGTTCCGCGCCGCTATGCTACGGGAAGCTCTTTGACAAGCTTGATGGTGAACTTGAGGATGTTGAGCGCGTCCACAGAGGTCGGCTTTTTGTCAAGGTCAACGTCGGCATTCAGAATGCCCTGTGCTTCAAGCTTTTCACCGATCAGCAGGTTTCTGTTCAGTGTCAGTACGTCCAGAAGATTCACTTCACCGTCCACATTCACATCGCCATAGAGAATGTCAGTGGGTGCAGGTGTTGTCGGTGCAGAACCGCCTGCCGGCTCTTTACCCCATACCAGTTCATCGTTGACATAAACCGGAATCAGCTCAGTCAGGAACAGTTTGTCTTCGCTCAGCTCCAGTCCCTCACGGCTGTAGTCATCGGTCGGATCCCAGTTGGTCTCAAAATTCTCGTCCATGTCTGCGATCAGACCGAAATGGAATACGCGGTCGCCGTAGAATTCACAGCCATCCCAGCTGATCTCTACATAATATGTGCCGTCATCATCCCACTTGATCGGATCGGAGATCGTTGCAAAAGATTCACCGTTGGTGTTTGCGTTCTCCTCGTCATAGTAAATATCCACGATCACATCGTCGATCGACTGTCCTGCCTTGATCAGCTCGCTGATGTTGAAGAAGTAGCGGCACTTGATATCGTCCACATAATGCGGCGGCAGGAAGGTGTCATTGTAGATCGTTACCTCTACCTGAGAACGTGCCGTGTTTTCCTGTACCACACGCGCCTCAAGGTAGTACTCGCGGATCTCATCCTTCATCTTGGTTTCCGGAATCGGCAGCTCAGGATCAATTTCATGTCCGGCTTCCTTGCCGTAGAAGTGGTACAGACCAGCCGATGCACCAACGAAGGCGGCGTTGTAGTCCACGGCTACCTCATTGTAAATGTAGTCGTTTGTATCGTCCACATGGTAATCATCACTGTCAGGGCCGCCTACCAGAGCACCCCAGAGTACATGCACCTGATCCACCGGATCGAGTGCGCTGAGCGTCTTGGAGCCGTGGGATGCACGGTGATGCGGATGACACGCGCCGTTCTCCAGATCGTAGCCAACAATATAAGCACGGCCCATCGGGTTGTCACCCATGATGTACTGCATCTGTCCGTATGACCAGTCTGCAAATGTCATATCGCCTGTTTCCTTGGCATAAACCAGAGCCTCCAGCTGTGCAGCGGCATCGTATCTTGCAGAGCCGTATTCATTCAGCATCGAGAAGCCAGCCGGTGTTTTCGCAAGCCATGCACCATCCGCTGTCGGCAGATCTGCGATCTCCTCCGCAGTGATGGTCGTGTTCCACAGCGTATCGTCAGGACCAAAATACTTGTGCTCTGTGACCGGAACTTCGAAATCAGCATTTGCTGCATCCTCCGGTCTCATACCCGACCAGTACTCCAGATTCCAGCGGAAAATGTACCAGTCACGGCGAGTATTGGTGATGGGAGCCAGCTTTGCAAATACGCCGCCCCATACAGTATCCCAGCAGTGTACCCAGATGTTCTGCCAGCAGTTGCCGGTGTCGGAGATGATTCTCTTCAGATAACCCGTGTACGGATGTGCACCCATGTCACCTGTTACGGTTTCATCCACACGGATGATATCTTCGATATAGTCGTAATTGCCCGTGCACTCATACAGCCATACAGCAGCCCATGCCAGCTCGTCATAGTCATAGCTGGAGGTATAGAAACCGCCGTCATAGCCAAGGCTTGTAACCTTGTTGCCCTCCTCCTCGGTGTGAGTCGCAACGGCGAATTCATACAGCTTGATCGCTGCATTCAGCGATTCTTCGGCATATTTCGGTTCTGTGTCCTTGAAATTCAGATAGTTCACCGCAAGAGAAGCGGAAACGCCTGCGCACATATCGGATGCCGGAGTTTCGACCGTTGCAAAATACGCAGGTCTTGCAAAGTCCAGCAGATTTTCATTCTGCAGCTCCGGTGCGATCCAGTAGTTGTGGTCGATATTGCCCTCACCCACCTGATAGCAGAACGCCAGAACATCACCGTTTTCATCGTAGTAGAGGCATTTCAGGTAATAGTCGTTCATCCAGTGCAGGATGTCCTCGATATGCCACTGCAAGCCGGCATCAATGTAAGAATCACGGAATTCATAATAGCCCCAGCCCACGGTGGAAGCCGCGTAGCTGCCCGGCAGACAGAATTTTACATGGTCACCCGCATCGTGTACACCGCCGGCAACGTCGATCGTGCCGTCACCATCGGGATCGAGAATGTCCTTGTGCTCGTCAATGAACTCCTGCGACAGGTTCGTGCCCTTGAAATCCTCACCCATCGGGATCAGCGGAACTGCTGCATCCTCTACATGGCAGTCACCGCGGAAATCCAGATTGCCGTCTGTGATGCCCGGACCGCATTTGTTCGCATCGTAAAAGTACATCGAAAGCTGCAATGCCTTTGCAAAATTGACATCAACAGGACCTTTCGGACCGGTCATCTCTGCCAGCTTGTCGTCAGTAAGACCGGGGTCTTCCGTATCCGCTGCAAATGCGGCTGTCGGCAGAAGCATGGCGGCACAGGTGACGATGGAGAGCACCCGTTTAAGTAACTTTTTTTGTTTCATACCAAAACCTCACTTTTCTTTCTACGTTTTGAAATAAACGTTTGTGTTTATACATTATATTTTAAATCATTTTCACAAATTTGTCAAGGCAAATTCAAATCTATTTTGGATTTTCATGAAAACTAACAATTAATTACTTAATTTTCGGCTAATTTTGAGACTTATTTAAAAACGTACAAAAAATCTGCAAATTAGCCGATATACAGATAGTTATAAAATATGCCTATTTTGTGACTTGTTATTGAAATTCAATGCACTAACATTTGATTTGTTTACAAATTCACGAAAAGCACACAAAGTAATGAAAAATTCAAGAATACAAAAACCAGTATATTCTATTTTCAGCTGTTTTGTTCCAATAAAACTATGTACTATGTATAAATATTATCTTTACGAAAATGCTTTCAGTGCACAATTTACGAAAAATAACGTTTCACAAATTCGACACAAAAATGCGAAAAAACCGCAAACATCTTTGGTCAAAATGTTGTATAATGGAAATAGATGGTGCAAATCTTTGTACAAGAATTCGCGGGATGTCGAAAAAAGGAAAATACGCATAGTATTGAACTAAAGAAAATGGGACAGAATCCGCACGGGTGAAAGCCTGCGGCAATCAAATTACGGAAGGTCGTGTCATTATGTTTGGACAGAAAATGAAGAAGCTCAGAGCAGCCCTGACTGCGGCTCTGGTCGCATCCGCTGCCATTGCAGCACCGATCTCAACTCCGGTCAGCATTCCGGAGCAGCCCATGACGGTATCTGCGGCAAGTGTTACCGAGGACTACGCAAAACTCCTCCAGTATTCCCTGTATTTCTACGATGCCAACATGTGCGGCACGAATGCAGCGGAGCACAGTATGCTGGATTGGCGCGGCGACTGCCACACGGGTGATGATGTCGACGGCGGCTTCCACGATGCGGGCGACCATGTGATGTTCGGTCTGCCGCAGGGCTACACAGCAGCAACGCTCGGTTGGGGCTATTATGAGTTCAAGGATACTTATGATGCACTGGGACAGACGGCGCATCTGAAGGCGATCATGGATCATTTCTCGGAGTTTTTCCGCAATTCCACACAGCTTGCGTCCGACGGCAGCGTTTCGCGTTTCTGCTACCAGAAGGGCGAGGGCAATGCGGATCATGCATATTGGGGTGCACCGGAATCCCAGTCGAACAGCCGTCCGCAGTACTGGACGAGCAACGGTGCGAGTGATATCGCGGCGGAATATGCGGCGGCACTTGCTCTGAATTATATCAACTTCGGCAATGCGGAGGATCTCAAGTATGCAAAGGCTCTGTACGCATTCTCCACAAAATATAATGTGGTAGCAACGGAGGGCGCATCACCTTTTTACAACTCCTCCGGCTGTCAGGATGAGCAGGCATGGGCGGCTGGCTGGCTGTACCTTGCAACGGGCGAGACTTCCTATAAAAATGACTGTGCATCCAAGCAGCAGAATATCTACTGGGTGCATGGCTGGGACAATACTTCCCTCGGCGCGTCCTGCGTTTATGCCCATATTACGGGGAATTGGAACAAGGTCAACAGCTATCTGAACGGTCAGTGCACGAACCCCAATTCCTATTTCTTCCTCGATCAATGGGGAAGCGCGAGACTCAACACCACCATGCAGATGTGTGCGCTCGTGGCATCCAAGCACTCCTCGGCGGATTTTACCACTTGGTGTAAGGGACAGATGAATTATATTCTCGGCAATAATCCGGCAAATACCTGCTTCGTAGTCGGCTTTGCGGACAATTCTCCGAAGTATCCGCATCACAGAGCAGCATCCGGCACGAACAGCGACAAGAGTACAGCGGCATCGAAATATACACTGGTCGGTGCACTGGTCGGCGGCCCGGAACAGGCAAACGGTACCTATCACGATTCCCGTGCGGATTATATCTGCAACGAAGTTGCAATTGATTACAACGCAGGTCTGGTAGGCGCGGCGGCAGGTCTGTATGAGATTACAAAATCCGGTACACTTGCCACAAGTATTGTGGGTGCAGAAAAGGTGTACGGCAGTGACACGCAGATCGAAGTTACACCGGGCGAAACCACTGCCAGTGCATCCACGGAAGCTCCCTCCACGACTGCTCCTGTGCAGACGGAGGACGGCAAGGTGACAGTACAGCTCGGTCAGCTCATCGACCGCACGAATGAAAGCAGCAAGACTATCAATCTGAACCTGAGTGACTATGTACCGTATAATGCACAGCTCGAAAGCGTGACCGTGCAATTCAGTTCCTCTTCCAATCTCGGCAATCTCAGCTACGGCTGCGGCGTATCCGTTCTTCCGTCCTTTGAGGCGGACGGCTGGTATCAGGAGGACGGCAATGTCAGCGTCGGCACAAGCGGTTCGGTAACGCTCGATACCTCTGCATTCTCCGAATCCGTGGACAATGGCGGTACATTCATGTTCGGCATGTGGTGGAGCGATTCCACAACACTGACAGTTGAAAGCGTGGAATTTGAGTATCAAGTGCCCGCACAGACCACAACTGCGGAAGAAACCACGACCACAACCACAACAACTACGACGACCACCACGACAACCACCACGACAACCACAACAACTACGACAACCACCACGACGACCACATCAACGACTCCGAAGACGACGACCACCACGACCACATCAACGACTC
>CALGTT010000243.1 GCA_937901485.1 uncultured Ruminococcus sp. | reverse complement strand
ATGGGATATCGCTCCCGGCGGATACTGCTATAATACCGAGATCGCAAAGGAATACCTCGGCATTTCGACACCGGAGGAAATGCAGGATGCTGTCAGCAGCTGGGATCAGTTCGTGGAAACAGCAGAAAAGCTGAAAACTGCCACAAACGGCGATATTACCATGACTGCATCGCTTTACGGTGTTCAATTTGCGTATGCTTCTGAAAATGCATTGCCGTGGGTAAGCAACGATCTGCTCTGCACAGAAAAGGTGGAGAGCTTCTATACGTTCGCAAAGGAGCTGGCGGATCATGGCTATGTGGATGATTCCGTCAAGGCGTGGACTCCGGAATGGTACGAAACGGGTAAAAACGGCAGCACGATGGGCTATTTCTTCTCTGCATGGATGGTGGAAGAAGAATCGATTCTGGAGTATGAGATCAGCAATGACGGCAACTGGGCAGTCGTTACAGGTCCGCAGGAATTCTACTTGGGCGGTTCTATGTTCTGTGCCGCACCGCAGTGCAATACCAAGGAGGAGGCAGCACGCTTCCTGAGATTCTGCACCGTGAACGCGGATTCCATGCAGAAAATCGCAGAGACTACAAAAACTATGGTCAACAATCAGGCGGCGGTACAGAACATCATTGACAACGGCAGCCGTACCAACAGCGTACTCGGCGGACAGAATGAATATGAAGTTCTGCATGAGACAGCCAAGGGCATTGACTATACCGCAGAAAATGCTTTCGAATATGCTGTCAGCCTGGATGAAATTACCATTCGTGTGCTCCAGAACAATCCGGAGATGACAGTATCCGAACTGGTCGAGGAATTCAAGAGAATCGCACTTGAAGAGCTTGGAATCCAGTAGGAAGCTGAATAACAGGAGGAATCAGGTATGAAAACCAGAAAAGTAACCGCATTCCTGCTTGCTCTTGCAGCAGCAGCCTCCGCAATGACCATGCCGGTATCGGCAGCGGATCTGTTCGGCGACATTGACGCTGACGGCGACGTGGACGCAGCAGATGCGGCGTGGATCTTGCAGTATGCCGCATATACCGGCGCGGGCGGAAAGCTCGATCTGCAGGGCTTTGTCAATGGAGAACCTGAACCGGAGCAGCCGGATTATCACCTCACAGATACGGACGATACCCTCACCATCCTGACATGGCGCGAGAGCGATGCCATGGCAATGCAGGAGCTGTACCAGAAGCACTATCCGGAGGCAAAGATCGAATTCATCGTGCCGGTGTCAAATGGTATGGATGCAAAAAACAGTTTCGTCCAGATCGTGCAGGACAATCCGGAGATCGACCTGTATTTTGTAGAGACGGACTGGTGCAGAGAGTTCATTGACGATCCGGAGCTGTCCGTGCCGCTTTCCGCGCTTGGTCTGACGGAGAACGACTATATTTCCGCGTACCCCTTCGCACAGGCACTCGGCACGAACGCAAACGGCGAGCTTGCGGCGGCAGCGGCGGAGCTTGCGCCGGGCGTGTACTGCTATAATACGGATATCGCAGAACAGTATCTCGGCGTGAAAACACCTGAGGAAATGGAAAAGAAGATGCAGGCATGGGATGACTTCATGGACATGGGCAGCATCCTGCAGCAGGAATCCGAGGGCAGGATCACTGTCGCAGCATCCATGAGCGACCTCTGGAACGCATTCACCTGCTGTACGGATATGCCGTGGGTGACCGACGGCAAGCTCAACCTTGATAAGGCAGAATACTGCATCAGCTGGTGCAGACAGTTCATGGATGAAGGCTCGATCAGCAAAACGACGCTTCCGTGGACACCGGAGTGGTCGGATGCCGGTCTGAACAGCGAAACATTGGGCTATTTTTACGCATCATGGTGTCTTGGAGATGACCTGATGCTTGAACAGAACGGCGGCGCGAACGGCAACTGGCGCGCAGTCCCCGTACCGACAAGCTACTACTGGGGCGGTACTTACCTGTGCATCAGCCCGAACTGCGACAGCAGCACGGAAGCCGCACGCTTCATGAAATGCTTCACAACGGATGCCGCAACCATGAAGGAGTACTCCGATGCCACCGGCATCTATGTCAATAATCAGACCGCAGTCCTGAACCAGACCATGGAGCGGACCGAAGGCAATCCTCTGCTGGGCGGTCAGAAAGACCTGTCCGTCCTGCACAGAGCCGCACAGAAAATCACAGTAGATCCGACAACCATCACCAAGTACGATGAGGAGCTTGAAAACCTGTGCTATCTGGCACTGATGCAGAATCCGGATGAGTCCGTGGAGAAGATCCTCAAGATCTATGCAGATACAGCATACGCAGAATTTCCTGAGCTGGAAGCGGAGTGATCCGTAATTCCCGAAACAATTTAATTTCTTTCCTTTATATATCTATCCACAAAAAAGGACGGCGCATCTCACGCCGTCCTCTTTATGCTTCTTCAGCTTCTGCGCATCAGACCATGCGGTTCAGAAGCCTTGCTCGCGAAACAGTAACTTTCCGCACCACTTTCGCTCCCAAACGCGTCCAACAGCGCGGTTGCCGCGCCGCGTCTGCCAGCGGGGGCTACCCCGCCAAGCATCATGCGGTTCAGAAACCTTGCTCGCGAAACAGAAACTTCCCGCACCACTTTCGCTCCCAAACGCGTCCAACAGCGCGGTTG
>CALGTT010000242.1 GCA_937901485.1 uncultured Ruminococcus sp. | reverse complement strand
CCGGAAGGGCTACACAGTGCATTATGCAGCGCAGGCGTATGAGATCACGCACACGCACAATACGGTCACGGTGCTTGCCACCGCCAACCCCGTGCTCAACCGTGCGATGACGCTCGGCGGCGTGACGCTGGAGATCACCTATACTGCCGTGGCAGATGATGTGATCCGCGTGCGCATCGTGCATCACAAGGGTGCACTGCACAACCAGCCCCGTTTTGAGCTGCATGAACCGGCTGACTATACCGCGAAGATCACCGTTGGGGACGGCTTCACGGAAATGACCGCCGGCAAAACTAAGGTGCGCATCAGACAGGATCTCGACTGGGATGTGGAATTCTCCTATAATGGCAAGCGTCTGACGGGCGGTGCGTGGAGAAGTACATCCTATATTGAGGAAAACAGATTCCTCACCCAAAACCGCCTTGACGGTATGGCGGCCGACCAGTTCTTCAACTACCCCGCCGATCCGCGTTCGGCGTTCATCCGCGAACAGCTCACGCTCGATGTGGGCGAGTGCATCTATGGCTTCGGCGAAAAATTCACGCCCTTCGTCAAGAACGGGCAGAACGTCGAAACATGGAATTCCGACGGCGGCACATGCTCCGAGCAGAGCTACAAGAGCATCCCGTTCTATCTTTCCTCCAAGGGCTACGGCGTGCTGGTCAACAGCTCCGGCAAGGTTTCCTATGAGGTCGCTTCCGACACCGTTTCCAAGGTGTCCATGACACTCCCCGGCGAGGAGCTGGAATATTATTTCTTCGGCGGTGAAAACCTGCACGCGGTTCTGGAGCATTACACCGACCTGACCGGAAAGCCTGCACTTCCGCCGGCGAATACCTTCGGTCTTTGGCTTTCGACCTCGTTCACGACGGAATATGACGAGAAAACGGTCAATTCCTTTATTGACGGCATGTTCGCGCGTGATATCCCGCTTCAGATGTTCCACTTTGACTGCTTCTGGATGAAGGGCTATGAATGGACGAATTTTGAATGGGACAAGGAAAGCTTTCCCGATCCTGAGGGGCAGCTTGCCCGCCTGCACGACAGGGGGCTGGGTGTCTGCTGCTGGATCAATCCCTATATCGCACAGCGTTCCCGCCTCTTTGACGAGGGCATGAAGAACGGCTATTTCATCAAAAATCCCGACGGCAGCGTGTTCCAGACGGACATGTGGCAGTCCGGCATGGCGATCGTGGACTTTACAAATCCGGCGGCGTACCGGTGGTACGGCGACCATGTGCGTGCACTGTGCCGCATGGGTGTCGATGCGGTCAAGACCGATTTCGGCGAGCGCATCCCGACGAAGGTGCAGTATTATGACGGCAGTGATCCGATCGCAATGCATAATTACTACACCTACCTTTATAATAAGTGTGTATTTGAGGCGATCGAGGATGTGCACGGCAGGGGCAAGGCTTGCCTGTTCGCAAGATCCGCCACCGTGGGCGGTCAGAAATTTCCCGTGCACTGGGGCGGTGACTGCTCCGCAGAATTCACCTCCATCGCGGAAACGCTCCGCGGCGGTCTGTCCCTCTGCGCGTCCGGCTTCGGCTTCTTCAGCCATGACATCGGCGGCTTTGAGCAGACAGCTTCTCCGGATGTGTACAAGCGTTGGTGCGCATTCGGTCTGATGTCCACGCACAGCCGTCTGCACGGCTCATCCTCCTACAGAGTGCCGTGGGCATATGA
>CALGTT010000241.1 GCA_937901485.1 uncultured Ruminococcus sp. | reverse complement strand
GCACAGTGGAAATGATCATGGAACGGTAATTCTTGCGCTTATCCGCATCAACTCTGCGGTACATTGCAAGTGCAATACCCAGCAGAAGACCTGTTGCGCCGATCATCTGACCAACCTTGAAGCGTGCGGGAGTTACACCCTCCAGAAGTGCCTGATAGCCTGCCATATCGCCGGCATCCTTGAGATTGATGAGGTCTGTAACCCAGGCAAGCCACAGCGGATCCTGTCCGAATACCTGTGAGCCTGCATTGACACCCGTCATAATTTCATAGGTGCCGCCAAAGGAAGTGTAGTTCATCGGAATTGTCAGCATATGGTGCAGGCCGAACGGCAGCAGCAGACGTTCCAGCGTACCATAGATGAACGGTGCCAGAACAGGGGAGGTATCCGAGGAATTGGCGATCCAGATGCCGAATGCGTTGATGCCGGACTGGATCAGCGGCCAGATCACCGCCAGCCCCAGAGAGATGATCACCGACCAGACAATGACCATCAGCGGCACAAAACGCTTGCCGTTGAAGAAGGAAAGTGCATCGGGGAGCTTGCGGAAATTATAGAATTTATTGTAGACTGTGCCGCCCACGAAGCCCGAAATGATGCCGATGAATACGCCCATATTAAGTGCCGGTGCACCAAGGACGGAGGTGAAGTAATTCTCAACCAGCATTTCCTGTCCGAACAGAGAATGCACCACTGCATTCGGATCGGACAGCATGTCATTCGTCACGCCGAAAATGACACCGGTAATATTATTGATCAGGATGAATGCAATGATCGCCGCAAATGCACCGCCTGCCTTTTCTTTTGCCCAGCTGCCGCCGATCGCCGCTGCAAACAGGATGTGCAGATTGCTGATCACTGCCCAGCCGATGTTTTCCATCACGCTGCCGATGGTTGTCACGACGGAAAGATCACCGCCAGCCATGCCAACGAGTTTGCCGAGGCTGATCATCAGACCTGCTGCCGGCATAACGGCAATGACGGTCATCAGTACCTTGCCAAGCTTCTGGAGAAAATCAAAGTTAAATCCCTTCTTCTGCTTCGGTGCAGGCTTTTCCGGTTCGCTCACCGGTGCTTCCGGCTGCTTTGTTTCTTCTGCCGTTTCACCGAAGGAAAGGAGAACATCGCCGGCTTTCACAGTACCGCTTGCAGCACGCATTTCCAGATCATCCGCACCGTCACAGACCAGCACGGGCGTGATGAGGTTGATGCCCTTTTCCTTTAATAAGGCAATATCCACTTCTGCGACAGGATCACCCTTCTTTACCTTGTCGCCCACAGCCACCAGCGGCTTGAAGCCCTCGCCCTTCAGTGCAACGGTTTCCAGACCGAAATGCACAAGGATCTCCAGACCATCGTCCGAGCTGAAGCCGTAGGCATGATTGGTTTCCGCAATGGAAGAAATTTCGCCGTCCACAGGGCTATAGATCTTCCCGTCCGTCGGGATCACCGCACAGCCGTCACCCAGTACTCTTTCCGAAAATACCGGATCCGGCACGCTGTCCAGTGCGACCGCTGTTCCGTTCAGCGGTGAATGAATCTTCAAAAGCTTGTTCATAATCGTATCCTCCTTTTTGCTTTGCAATTGCACAATTGCGCTGTGCAATATTGCATTCACTCTATGCAATAATAATAACACGTTTCTGCAAAAATTGCAATAGTTTTCAGAAAAATTTCTCATTGTTTGCACAAATTCAGCGATTCTCACAAATTGTATATCTGATTTTACAGCGTTTTAACCATATAAAAGCATTATCAACCTCTTGCTTGCATTCTGTTGCATGAAATTTTGCAGAAAATCATGCAATTGTATTGACATTTTTATGAAAATGCCTTATAATAAGTATAACATTCAAAACAGAAAGAGGAGAGTCGCATGTCCGTTACATTAAAAGATGTTGCAGCACTTGCAGGGGTATCACCATCTACCGCATCAAGAGTCTGCAAGAACCACCCGTCCATCAGCCGTGAGACCAAGGAAAAAGTCCGCAAGGCGATGGAACAGCTCGGCTATGAGCCGTCTGCACAGTCTGCCGGACCGGAAGCTGTCAGCCGTACTATCGGTATCATCCTGCCGCCGTCACCGAAAGAATCATTTGAAAATTCCTTTCACCTTGAGGTGATCCGCGGCATCAGTCAGTTCTGCAATCAGCACGGCTACATCAATACCGTCATCACCGGACAGGATGAGGAAGAGATCCTGCTTGCACTGACGAACATCGCAAAAAGCGGACAGATCGACGGCTATATTGTCACCTACTCTAAGCAGGATGACCCGATTATTGACTATTTATACAGCGAAGGTCTTTTATATGTTGTCATCGGCAAGGCGCATCGTTTTGCGAATCAGACGGTCTATGTGGACAATGATAATGTGCTTGCCGGACAGGAAGCCGCAGAATATCTGCTTGCAAAGGGACATACCAACATTGCGTATCTTGGCAGTGACGGGAATCTGATGTTTTCTGCCGACCGCAGAACGGGCTATCAGCTTGCACTCCTGAACAGCGGCATTGCAGTCAATCCGGAAAACATTGTGGAACTGCCGTTCATTCCGGAGGAAAATCTCGCATCGGTGCAGGCACTTCTCCAGAAAGAAGCTCGCCCCACAGCGATCCTTGTCAGTGATGATCTGTTTGCGGTTGCACTTGAAAGAGTCTGCATTGAAATGGGCATCCGGATACCGGAGGATCTGTCGATCATTTCGTTCAACAATTCCCTTTTTGCCCGTATCACATCACCGCCGCTGACTTCGATCGACATCAATTCCGTACAGCTGGGCATTGAAGCGGCATCGCAGGTGATCAATCATATTGAGAATCCGAATCTTCTCGCTACGAAGATCATCGTTCCGCATAAACTGGTGGAACGCAATAGCTGCATCAACAGATAAATAAACGGCTGTACGGAGGTTTCCCTCCATACAGCCTTCCTTTTAAAGCTTCCAGATTTCTCTGTTATATTCCGCAATTGTCCGGTCGGAGGAGAAGTAACCTGCCTGTGCGATGGAATCGAGGAAACATGCTGCAAGTCGCCCGAGACCACCGTTGCCGAGAGATGGCTCACGTTCGATCTCCTCGATGTCGCAGAGATCCTTTCCGGCGGCAGCAAGCTGTGCTTTCACATCTTCATAGATGCCGAGGTTGATGAGATTGTTGGAAAGCAGCTTTCCGATCAGGAATTCTGCGGAAATATAATAGAGCTTCTTTTTTCCGGAGGCGTGGCATTTCTGAGATGCCATCGCATTGGTTTCTTTCAGCAGGGCAGCGTAAATTTCTGTATTGCTGCATTCGCTGATGGATTTGCCGTAAGCTGCAGGCAGTACTTCATTCAGATTCATATCATTCTCTCCTTTGTATGGATTATGTATCATTGGTATGATTCTATTGTACCATCTTTTTGCAACTTCATCTTGCAGTATACGGCTTCTTTTTTGCACAATACTATCTTTTTAAAGGAGTGTTATGTTTGAACCTGACAAATTATGAAATCTATCATGAAGACAAAAGCCACACTTCTCCTGAATTTCCCTATAATACCTATCTATGTTCCATTCCGTTGGATTTTTCTGCGGTAAATATGCATTGGCATGAGGAAGTGGAGATCATTGTCATCAAAAAGGGAATGGGTATTATTTCGGTTGATCTGACCGAATACGAAGTTCAGATGGGCGATATTGTTTTCGTGATGTCCGGTCAGCTGCATGCCATCCGACAGCTGGGGAACAATGCGATGGAATATGAAAATATCCTGTTCAAGCCGTCTCTTCTGCGTTCCGGCGGATGCGATCTTTGCTGGGAAAGCTTTTTGTTGCCGATGCTCTCTGCTAATGTCGATATACCGGCTGTAATCGGGAAGGATCATGCGGTATATCGGGAAATTGCAGAAGCAATCGGAAAGATTGACCGCCTTTGTGATACCAAACCGTCAGGATACCAGCTTGCAGTGAAGGGGCATCTGTATTTGCTGTTCTATCATATGTATTCACAGTGCAGACCATCCGGCAGCAGACCGCCGCAGAAGCATCTGGAAAAGCTCAAAATAATACTTTCTTATATTGAGGCGCATTATGCTGAACCAATCACAATAGAAGAGATGGCTGGCGTTTGCTTTTACAGTAAATCCTATTTTATGAAGTTTTTTAAGCAAAGCATGGGAATGGGATTTATTGCCTATCTCAATGATTTTCGTTTGGAGATTGCCGCCCGGATGCTTCTTTCAGCTGATGCGAATATTCTGGACATTGGTTCTGCATGTGGGTTTGAGAATCTGTCGTATTTCAACCGTTCCTTTAAGAAAAAATATGGGGTTACACCCGGCAGGTTCAGGAAAAAGTGATTGGGTAATGGTTCGCAAAGATACAAAAACCGCTAAGAACATCTATTCTTAGCGGTTTCTCATTGGAGCTTGTGACAGGATTCGAACCTGCGACCCGTTCATTACGAATGAACTGCT
>CALGTT010000240.1 GCA_937901485.1 uncultured Ruminococcus sp. | reverse complement strand
TCTCAGTCCCAATGTGGCCGTTCAACCTCTCAGTCCGGCTACTGATCGTCGACTTGGTGAGCCGTTACCTCACCAACTATCTAATCAGACGCGAGCCCATCTCTAAACGATAAATCTTTGATAGAAATGCCATGCGGCTTTTCTATGTTATGAGGTATTACCATCCGTTTCCAGAAGCTATCCCTCGCTCAAAGGTAGGTTGCTCACGTGTTACTCACCCGTCCGCCACTAAGTTAAATAAGCAAGCTTGTTTAACTCCGTTCGACTTGCATGTGTTAGGCGTGCCGCCAGCGTTCGTCCTGAGCCAGGATCAAACTCTTTATAAGTTTGTATCATTACGAGGATTTTTGTCTCCTCGTTATAATCAGCTCTTTACGAATCACTCGCAATTACTGTTTTCACACTCTGTTATAGTCTTTTTGCTGACTTTACTCTTGGATTCTTCTTCTGCACTCTCTTTCAAGAATTCAGAAAAGGAATTTTAGGGTTCCAGTTTACTTTTTAAGCATTGTTCAGTTTTCAAGATGCAAGTGTTTTTTAGAAGCGTTTCAGCGTTCTGTTCTTGACCGCTGTAACTTCTTTATTATACCACATTTTTTGAAGTTTGTCAAGTGTTTTTTCAAACTTTTTTCAAAAGTTTTTCGCACTTTCTTTGACTAAATCACTCGCAGTGTTCGACTCCCAGTCGCTTTTCTCTGCTCGCTCTTCAGCTCCTCAGTCTGTGCTCCTCTCAACACTCTCTATTACTCTTTCAATCTGCGGTTTTGCGCCATGTTTTGAGCTTTTCTTTATCCACTCTCGCCTGACGACTTTATTATTATATCACATAACTTTCACTTTGTCAACACTTTTTTTCAATCTTTTTTCGCTTTGGTGCTTTTGCTCCTTTTCTGTCAAATGTTGGTCGGTTTTTGGATAATTTGCCTACATCTGGAAAGCCAGTCATACAAAAAGGGGCTGCACAAACGCAGCCCCTCTCCAGTTTCAATTCATATTATTCGCATTATTCGTATTCTTCATAGTCACATTCTACGCAATAGAACTGTTCATGCACCTCGCAGAAGTACGAGCCCTGATAGGGATCTTCCCAGATATACGTCTTTTCAAAGGTTTCAGCATCCGGGCTGGTCTTCATCTGCACACAGACACCTTCCTCTCTCCAGACAAGTCTGAAGTCCTCGCCTTCGAAGGTGATCGGCGTTTCATAGTCATAAACAAAATCCTCGTCCCATGTAGGATCTGTATATTCTCCTGTGATCGGCATATAGCCGCCCTCCTGCATCGGCACACTCCTGATACAGTGCGCAAGCGGTTTAACGCCGCAGCCGATGAGCAGCTCCGGGATGTAGATCAGCTCAATGTCCGTCTCCTCCGCGTAATCCACGGACTGCACGACAAGTGCCTGACGGTCGATCGGACCATAGATATAATCCGCATCATTGGCGATCGGGCTGTACATTCCGTTGAAGTGTCTCAGCTTCAGCTGCGCGTCTTCCAGATCTGCCTTGCTCAGCTCGGCAATTCCGATCGACTGTTCTACACAGCCGTATTCATCATTCTTTCGCAGTGTCAGACTGATGGTGCCGCCGCACTTCACAGCGTCAGCAAGCGCATAGCCCGATGCATGTCCCCACGCAAGCGTCATATGGAGCGAATTTTCTTCAAAGAAGGATTCGGGATAGCGTTCCTTGAAATCCTCAATGCCGCTTTCATTGATCGTACCGCTGAGGAAGCTGATCATTTCTTCCTGCGTGCCGATCAATGCTTCCGCATTGTTTCTCTGAGTTTCCACACCGTAGAGTGATTCTGTGGAATACTTCACGGTAATGGGCTTCGCGTCTTTCTGCTTCCAGACAATCTCCTGCTCCTGATAGGATTTCTTCGGCAGTACCAGCTCTGCGGCAGTTACCATATTGCCATACTCCGCTGTACCGGTGATGCTGTAGGGGATCTCGATGGTATCGCCGATCGTGATGGCATCGGTGTTCACATCCAGAGTTTCACCCTCTGTGAGCGGAATGAGCTTGAAGCAGAGGATATTTTCCTTGAAAAAGTCCGCAGTATAGGTCTTTTGCAGATGTCGCAGAACGGGGGCTTTCACAAGAGAGCCAAGCTCCGCTTTCAACTGCTCCGGACTTGTGAAGACATAGGACGCATCCGCAAATGCCGCATCCCAGCCTTCTTTTGTCACTGCGTTGGTATTTTCCTTGTGCATCTGCACATTCTGCGTCTGCGGCGGCTGCTGTGCAGGTCTTCTCTTTTCGATGAGTCTGCGCTTCATGAGCGCGAGGTCGAACGCGTCAATGACACCATCGCCGGTCATGTCCATCTTTTTGTGATGATTCTCGGACAGCTTGCCCTTGCCCATCAGGAACTTGTGCAGGGCAACGGCATCTACGACCTGCAGGCTGTTTTCCTTCTGGAATGTGAGCGAGGACAGCACGCTGCTGATGTCGGTACCTTCATCAATCATGCAGGCAGCTTTGACCAGCAGATCCTCATAAACAAAGTGGCAGAAGGTTCTCTCGTCGGCAAAATCCCTGCCGATGACTGCCTGACGCATCACGCCGCCGACATTGACCTGTGCTTCCTCAGCGTAGTCATACGACGGATAGACCAGAATATCACTTCCCTCGTCTGCGAACGGATTCAGCTGATTCAGCAGCCAGACTGTGCCGTTTTCCTGCGCTCCCCGTGCAAGCTCCTCATCGAGATACTGTACCACGAAATAGGAAATTTTCTCCTCTGCCGGATGGTAATACAGTGCCGGCATGTCGTACAGATCCTTTGCAAACAGAGAAACATTCCCTGTGGATTCCGGATCTGCATAAACGATCGGTTCACCGTCAATGCAGGGTGTATACATGCCGTGTTTCTTCCAGATTTCAACAGTACGGCGGAACACGCCCTTGTTCTCCGCAGATTCCTTTGCTTCCACCTCTGCGAGCAGTTCCTCTGTGAAATCCTGCTCCACAGCTTCCATCACCGCATCGGTGCAGGAATAGCTGAAGGAGTGGTAATAGGGTGTCAGTGCGGCGGCTGTCAGACCTGCGCTGTTCGTCGCCAGCATCGCTGCCGCAAGCATCGCCGCTGCCATTCTTTTGTTGTGTTTCATAATGATACCTCCTCTTAGTTCAGTCGTTGTGTGTGATGTAGGAACGGTATTCTCTCCATTTGCAGGCAATATGCCCGCTTTACTATATTATACCACAACAATCGGTAATCTTCAATCGAAATACAGCCTAAATGTTAATCTTTGGAATTGTGCAGAGTGCACAAAAATCCTCCGGCACAATGACCGGAGGATTCCTCGTTATGTCTTTGCGTCAATTCTCATGCGCACATAGGCTTTCAGAAAGTCGGCAGTTTTTTATTCGTCTTATTCCTCATAGCCGCATTCTTCGCAGTAAAATACCTCATGCTTCTCGCAGAAGGATTCGCCCTGATCAGGATTTTCCCAGATATACACCTTTTCAAAGGTTTCAGCATCTGGGCTGGTCTTCATCTGCACGCAAACGCTCCCATCTCTCCAGACCATTCTGAAATCCTTTCCCTCGTAGGTGACCGGTGATTCAAAATCGTTTTCCTCACATTCAGAAACAGTATATTCGTCTACAATAGGTCTATAGCCGCCCTTCTGCATCGGCACATTCTTGATGAAGTGCGGAAAAGAATCAGCTCCAACGCTTTGGAGCATATATGTATTGAAATACAGCTCAACATCCGTCTCATCCGCATAATCCAAATACTGTACAGCAAGATTCTGGTTGCGGAACCGACCGCTATAATATACTGCATCCTCTCTGATCAAAACATCCTTTTCATCAAAGCATTTCATTTCCAGCTTTGCGCCCTCCAGATCCGACTTGTTGATCTCAGCGACACTGATCGTCTGCTGGTAAAAGCCCGATGCCATGCCGTACTCGCCTTCCTTCATCAGCGAAATACTGATGGTGTCGCCGCATTTCACAGCCTTTGCAAGCTCGTAGAGCGGTGCATTGTCATATGCAAACGTCATATGGAGCGACTTTTCCTCAAAGAAGGATGCGGGATAACGCATCTTGAACTCCGCAATACTATCCGCATTGATCGTACTGCTAAGAAATTTGACCATTTCCCCCTGCGTACTGATCAGTGCTTCGGCGTTGGTCAGATCTACGTTCTTACCATAGAGGGATTCTGTGTAATACTCCACGGTAATGGGCTTTGCGTTTTTCTGCTTCCAGACGATCTCCTGTTCCTTGTAGTATTTCTTCGGCAGTGTCAGCTCTGCAATAGTTACCATATCGCCGTCCTTTGCTGTGTCCGCAATGCTGTAGGGGATCTCGATGGTATCGCCAACGGTGATGGCATCAATGTCCACATTCAGATCCTGCTCGTCCATAACCGGCAGGATCTTGACGCACAGGATATTCTCTTCAAAGAATTCCGCAGTATAGGTCTTTTGCAGATGGCGCAGAACGGGAGCTTTGACATCACCGCACCATTCAAGATCCGCCGGACTTGTGAAGACCAGAGCCTCATCTTCAAACGCATCATACCAACCGTATTCTGTCACCGCACGGGTACTCTCCATGCGAAGCTGCGCATTCTCCACCTTCTGTGCAGGTTTTCTTTGTTCAATGAGTCTGCGCTTCATGAGTGCGAGGTCGAACGCGTCAATCACGCCGTCGCCGGTCATATCCATCTTTTTGTGATGGTCCTTTGACAGCTTGCCCTTGCCCATCAGGAACTTGTGCAGTGCAACGGCATCTGTGACAACATACTCGTTCGTTTCCGTTTCTGCCGCGGATGTCTGCATGGCAAATGCCCCTGCACCACTCAGGGAAAGCATTGCCGCAAGCATTGCCGCTGCCATTCTTTTGCTGTGTTTCATATACTTACCTCCTCTTGATCTGGTCGATGCGTGCGATACATGACCGTTATTCCCTCTCATCGCAGGCATTCCCCTGCTTCATTCTATTATAGCACGACAATCAGTAAATTTCAACCGAAATACAGCCCAAATGTCAATCTTTGAAATTGTGCAGGGTGCACAAAAATCCTCCGGCACAATGACCGGAGGATTCCTCGTTATTTCTTTGCGTCAATTCTCATGCGCACATAGGTTTCCAGAAAGTCGGCGGTCTTTTCGACACCGAGTCTGCTGATGTTGAGCGTGATGTCGTAGCCGCGCGCATCGCCCCACTTATTCGGGCAATAGTAGTTGTGGTACGCCTTACGCTTCTTGTCGTGGCGGTACATCATTGCAGCCGCCTGCTGTGCGGACACCTCGCGGCGTTCCTCCACATACTTGAGTTTATCCTCCTTGTCACCAAGGATGAAAATGGTGATCAGTCCCGGATGGTCCTTCAGCACATGCTCCGCGCAGCGTCCGAGGATGACAAAGGACTCGCCGCTGTCCGCCTTTTCGCGGATGAAGTCAAACTGGAAATTGGCAATGACCTCCTCCGGAGAATTGGACATGCCGCGCACAGTACGGGAAATGAACGGATTCTTGGGAAGTTCATCGTACTTGTGCAGAGTGTCCACGCTCATATTCTTCTGGTCGGCGATCTCTTCGAGCATTCTTCTGTCATAGAAGTGGATGCCGAATTTGTCCGCGAGTGCCTTGGCAACTCTGTGACCGCCCGTGCCGTATTCACGGCTGACAGCAATGATCAGTTGTTTTTCCATATAGCTCTCCTCCATTATTCATAGTTTATCACAAGCTTTTTGCATTCCTTACATACATACGCTTCAATATGCGGAAGCAGACCGCCCTGATCGAGCGGAACGGCAACGCCGCCGGCTTTCTCCGTACCCTGCTTTGTCAGCGGCATGAACGCTTTCTTGAAAAACACATCCTTCGGAAACCACTGGATGGGATAGCGCACGCCATTCACATGCAGGAAACCGCTTTCCATTTCACATCTGCATTCCGGACAGAGCATACTGAAGCCTCCTTATATTATAAGTATACCGCGCAGATATACACAGTTGCAATGACAAGCACGATGATCGTAGCCGGTGCCATCTTCTTGCAGTACTCGCCCCAGCCGATGGGATGGCCTGCCTTGGCTGCGGCTGCTGTGCCGACAACATTCGCGGATGCGCCGATCGGTGTTGCACTGCCGCCGACATCCGTACCCATGGCAAGCGACCATGCAAGTGTGTCAATGCTGATGCCGGTCGTTTCCGCAAGCGTCTTGATGACGGGAACCATGGTTGCCGCAAACGGGATATTATCAATGAAAGCACTTGCAATGGCAGAGAGCCAGATGATGATGGTGACCATGAGGACGAAATTTGTGCCGCAGATCTTGCTGATGAATTCCGCAATGACCTCCAGAACGCCCGTATGCTCCAGACCGCCGACCACGACAAACAGACCGATGAAGAACAGGAGCGTCTTATAATCGACCTTTTTCAGAACGGTGAGCACATGCTTGCCGGAGGTGACGATCGTCAGGAGCGCAACCACTACGCCGATGAAGGCAACGGTCAGACCGGTGGAGGCATGGCTGATGAGCAGGACGATGGCAAACAGGAAAATCGCGAGATTGACGAAAAATCCTACCTTATCCGTGATGGCACTTTCGGGGGACGGGAGCTTGGAGAAATCGGTGACTTCCGCGCCTGCGCCCGCTGTAAGCTGCTTGCGCATCACAAGATAGAAATATGCAATGATGAACACAAAGGAGATCAACGCGATCACGCCGGTATTCATCACGAAGTCCATGAAGGAGTAGTGCAGGTTCGAACCGATGATGATGTTGGGCGGATCGCCGCACATGGTGGCAGAGCCGCCGAGGTTCGCGCAGAACACTTCCGCGAGGATCATCGGAACGGGGTTGAATTTCAGCAGTCTTGCCAGCTCGATGGTCACGGATGCAAGGAACAGGATGACCGTGATGCTGTCGATGAACATGGCAAGGATAAAGGACATGGTCATGAACGCGAGGAAGATCGGGATGGTCTTATACTTGACGAGCTTGGCAATGCGCATACAGAGCCAGCGGAAAAATCCAACTCTTGCCATGCCCTCGACCATGACCATCATGCCGCCGAGGAACAGGACGGTTGCCCAGTCCACGCCGCCGGACTCCGATTCTGCGCCGGTCGTGCGCCAGAATTCCGCAGTTGCAAGGGATTTGAGGTTGATGATGTCCCACATTGCGCCGAAGTCCTTCAGACAGATGCCGAAGACCACGACCAGCGTCAGCAGACCTGCGCCGAGTGTGACATAGTGTTTCTCGATCTTTTCCGTAATGATGAGGATGAACATCACCACAAAAATCGAGATCGCAGCAATTTGTGCTACCATTGTGATTCTCCTTTCACCGCGTCCCATCACAGGAGCGCGAACCCATATAATGTGGAGTGGCTTCTGCACATTTGCCGCATCTGCATTCCGCGGCAGCCGTGCGCAAGGCACTCTTTCGTGGCTTTTTTACGGTATACCGTATTTTTTAGCCTACTTAATTATAGCTCACAAATCGGAAAAGTCAAGCGGCTTTCACCATTTTTTCACATTTTCGTATACTTGCACATTTTTGGGGTATCCTAAAGAAAAGAAGTGCTGCTTTTGTCGAACCCCGACGGATACTTATTATAATAAAAAGACTCAGCGTATCCTATGCGGCTGATTTTTGCGGTATGAAAAAAATTTTTATTTTTTTTTGAAAAAAGGCTTGACAAATGTTTTGGAATGTGGTATAATATAAAAGCTGTGAGAGACACGGCACTAAAAAATACTGGGGTGTCGCCAAGCGGTAAGGCAGCGGACTCTGACTCCGTTATTCGAGGGTTCAAATCCTTCCACCCCAACCAGCGCAGCGTCTGCGCCGTTAGACGCGTATGAAAGCTTCCGAGTGATCGGGAGCTTTTCTTTTCGCGATCAGGCTTGACGTACCGCATAAATGTTGTTCAAGATGAGAGGATACTTTGAAAATGAGCCAGAACTGAAAGCGGATATATCTGCAAAAGTGAGCGGTATTATGAAAAACGTATAAGTAAGAGACAAAGCCGATCATATTGATACTCTGTAAGAGCACACATATGAAGTATACGGGAGCAATCAAAATGAATATTTCAAAAATACTGTTTCCTATTGTTACAAACGAGATTCGGAAATGCGGAGAGATCCTTTACTATGCGCAGGGCGATGTAACCTGCTATGTGCTGAGAGGAAATCAAGGTGATCTTCTGATAGACACAGGGTTGTTTCATATATGGCACGGGCTTCGCAAATGGCTCGGACAATATGATATCAGATATGTGCTTCTCACTCACGCTCATGCAGACCATGACTGGAACGCAGCCAAACTGCAAAAGGCAGGTGCGAAAATATTGCTTTCCGAGCGTGATAAAGACCTGCGGCAGAACTATCTTTCTCAGAGAGTCCAGCCGACAATGCCGAAGTATATTTTCCGAAATTACACGCAATGGATAAACGGCAGCATATTCAAAAGTCCGCATTACGATGCAGACATCTATTTCGGCGGACAGGACGGAGAACTTCTGCGGAAGCTTGGCTTTGATGCAGATATTGTACTTCTTCCGGGACATACCTACGGGTCTGTCGGAGTGTACAGCAAAGGTGTTCTTTACTGCGGTGACGCTTTCACAGCGTTATGGAAACGTCCCGATATCACACCTCACGCTGTCAGTCCGAGTCTGATGAAAGGATCACTCGAACGGATCGTGAAGCTGTCGCCCGAACAATTAGCCTGTGGGCATGGATTGCCTATCCGGTTTGAAAACGCACTGCCTATTATAATGGAGTACAGTAATTGTTTTGGAAAAGAAACAGATCACATGACAAAGGAGACAGTAAGATGAAAACATTTTTAGGTTCACTGTATCACGCATTTGACATGGCAAATCCCACGCACATTGTCTGGTGTGTCGGCATTCTGCTTATGATACTGGTGCTGGCGATCCTGCACCGCGTCTGGAAGGCTGATCCGCAGAAGCTCACGATCTGGCGGTGGCTCTGCCTGCTGCCGCTTCTGACAGCGGTCGTTCATTATGTGATCTATGCGGCGGGCAGCATGTCGGCACTGATCTCTTTCATCCCCCTGTACGCGCTCCCGCTTCTGGCACTCCTGCCGGTTCCCTTTGCCAAGCGGAAGATCGGCTACGCAGTGACATCCGCCATCACGGGCATTCTGACCGTGGCGATCGGATTCTATTTCTGCGGAACATCTCCGAATTTCTATAATTTCTCCCGGATGAGTTATACCGAATCCTTCCACGCGCTTGCACAGCAGATGGATGAAAATTATGTGCTGAAGGAATGGAAAGAAGTGGATTTTACAGCTCTGGAAGAAAAATATATGCCCCTTGTCGAAGAAGCGGAACAGGAGCAGAATCCTTCCAAATTCTGTGAAGCTGTGAGAATGTTCTGTTGGGAACTGCATGACGGCCATATTTTTGTAGCATCGGATTTTGATATGGAGCAATATCCGCTCCAGATCGAATTCCACGATTACGGGCTTTCGATGGTGCAGCTGGACAATGGCGATGTGATCGCTGTCTGCACATCGGAGGAAGCTCAGAAGCTTGGCATTACGGACGGCACGATCATCACCCATTGGAATGGCAAACCCATCCCGCAGGCACTTCTGGAAGACACACAGGATCAGGGATTTCCTGTGAAAGCCAATGCGGATCGCTTGGCTCCCATGGAACTGGCAATGCTCGGCGGTGATACGGTCGATGTGACGTTCATAAATGCGGACGGAACGGAAAAGACTGCAACACTTTCCGATCTCGGTGAACTGGAGTCGATCCGGAAAGCACAGGCTGCATTTTCCCGTATGCCGGAAATCCAGACAATGGAGGATCAGCAGGCATTTCTGGACAACAATTTCAGCACAAAAATGCTGGATGACAAATGCGGCTATCTGGTGCTGAATGCAGAAGTGACGGATAGTGGTTTTCTGGATATTCTGAGCTATCTCATGGGCAAACATCCGTGGGCAAGAGAGATGTTCCGTGAAAAGCTGCGCGATCTCAAGGCACAGGGCATGGAGTACCTTGTCATTGACCTGCGCAATAATATGGGCGGAATGGATGAGATCGCCTGTGCACTGGTGAGCCTCCTGACGGAGGAGGACTGGTACGGTCAGGGACTTGGCATCCGCAGAAACGGCAAGTACATCTGTGTTTCCGATCATGACATCAAGGGTGACGGCGAATTTGCCGATTTACAGGCGGTGGCACTGACGAATTATAATTGTGCAAGTGCCGGTGACGGCGCATCGCTCTATCTTTCCAAGCTGCCGAATGTCACACTTGCCGGCATCACTGACCCCAACGGCTGCAATCAGGAAACGGGCGGCGAATGCTTGCTGTCCGGCGGCGTGGTGACTGTTAGCTATCCGGTCGGACTGATTCTGAATGCAGACGGTGTGCCGAATATCGATACTGCGCCCGACCGTATCAGCCGCAATCCGGTGGAAGTGCGCATTCCGTTTGACGCTGAAGCCGCAGAGCGTATCTTTGTTGACGGCGAGGATTATGAACTGACATGGGCGATGGAATACCTGAAAGAACAGGCGGAATAAAACAGCTCTGCCGCAGTTCATATTTGAAAGCTTCCGAGTGATCGGAAGCTTTTTTATTTTGCCGCACTGTCCGAAGCCGCCGCAAAATACATCCATACCATCTCCCGGCACGTTTTATTCCAGAAACGGTAAAGTGCATAATCATAGGATAGTATTTTTGTACAAGTTTCCAGAGCCGCAGGCATTGCCAGACACGCGCAGATATGGTATAATTGAAATATCAGCACGGACATACTTACAATTTTTAATGATCGTCCGTCAGGCGCGAAAGGAAACGATAATATGGAAAACTTTACATTTTACAGCCCCACAGAATTCGTGTTCGGCAAGGAAACCGAAAACCGCTGCGGTGAATATGTCAGAAAATTCGGCGGCAGCCGCGTGCTCATCCACTACGGCTCCGGCTCGGTCGTGCGCTCCGGTCTGCTTGACCGCGTGAAAGCCTCTCTCGATGCCGCAGGCATCACCTATGTCCTCCTCGGCGGCGTGCAGCCCAATCCCCGTGATACGCTCATTTACAAGGGCATCGAGCTTTGCCGTCAGGAACAGGTGGATTTCATCCTCTCCGTCGGCGGCGGCTCGTGCATTGACTCGGCAAAGGGCATTGCCCTCGGCGTTCCCTATGACGGCGATTTCTGGGACTTCTATGGCACCGGAAAGCCCGTGGAACAGGCACTTCCCATTGGCACGGTGCTGACCATCGCGGCGGCTGGCTCGGAGGGTTCGGGCGCGTCCGTTGTCACAAAGGAAGACGGAATGCTCAAACGCGACACAGGCTCCGATCTGCTGCGTCCGCGTTTCTCCATCCTTAATCCGGCACTGACGCAGACACTTCCGGCATACCAGACCGCCTGCGGTGCAACGGATATCATGGCGCATGTGTTCGAGCGTTACTTCACCAACACAAGCGAGGTCGAGATCACGGACAGACTCTGTGAGGCAGTCCTGCTGACCATGATCAAGGAGACTCCCAGAGTCATTGCCGATCCCGACAATTACGAGGCAAGAGCCAACATCATGTGGGCTGGCACGGTCGCACACAACGACATCGTGGGTGTCGGCAGGAGTCAGGACTGGAACAGCCACGGCATCGAGCATGAGCTGTCAGGTCTGTATGACTGTGCACACGGCGCAGGTCTTGCGGTCGTGATGCCGGCGTGGATGGAATTTGTCTGCCATCATAATGTGATGCGCTTTGCACAGATGGCTGTGCGCATCTGGGGCTGTGAGATGAATTTTGAAAACCCCGAAGCAACTGCCCGTCAGGGTATCGCATGTTTCCGCCGCTTCCTGCATGATATCGGTATGCCGATCAATTTTGCAGAGCTTGGCGCGAAGGAAGAGGACATTCCGGTGCTCGTGGAGAAGTTCGGTCTGGGCGACGGCAGGACCGGCGGCTTTGTGGCACTTTCGTCCGCGGATGTGGCAGAGATCCTGCACATCGCGGCAAATGCGGCACTGTAAGGAGGGCATCGTATGAGAGCATTACTGATCGGCGGCACGGGCATCATCAGCATGGCGATCACACGCCTGCTGGCAGAAAAGCCGGACTGGGAGCTTTACCTGCTCAACCGCGGCACAAGAAGTGCGGAGCTGCCGGAGGGCGTAAAGGTCATTCAGGCAGATATCAGCAATGAGGAAGAAACTGCCAAGGCACTGGGCGACCTGACTTTTGATGTGGTCGGTGAGTTCATCGGCTTCGTGCCGGAACAGCTCGAACGGGATTTCCGCCTGTTCAACGGCAGAACCAAGCAGTACATCTTTATCAGCTCTGCTTCTGCCTACCAGAAGCCCCTGTCGGATTACAAGATCACGGAGAGCACACCCCTTGCCAATCCCTACTGGGAATACTCGCGCAACAAGATCGCGTGTGAGGAATATCTGATGAAGATGTACCGTGAAAACGGCTTCCCTGTGACGATCGTACGTCCGAGCCACACCTATGACGAACGTTCCGTGCCGCTGGGCGTGCATGGAAGCAAGGGCAGCTGGCAGGTCATCCGCAGAATGCTGGACGGCAAGCCCGTCATCATCCACGGTGACGGCACATCCCTGTGGACAATGACGCATAACAGCGATTTTGCCAAGGGCTATGTGGGGCTGATGGGCAATCTCCATGCCATCGGTGAGACTTATCACATCACCTCGGACGAGAGCCTGACATGGAACCAGATCTACCAGTCGATCGCGGACGCGCTCGGCGTGGAGCTGAAAGCGTGCTATGTGCCGTCGGAGTTCCTGTACAGCACCAGTGACTATGATTTTCTGGGCAGCCTGACGGGGGACAAGTCGAATTCCGTGGTATTCGACAATTCCAAGCTCAAGCGTGCCGTGCCGGGCTTCAGGGCGGATATGCGCTTTGATATGGGCATCCGCAAGACCATTGCCCATGTGCTGGCACATCCGGAATTGCAGGTGGAAGATCCGGAATTCGATGCCTACTGTGACCGCGTGATCGCGGCAATGGAACGCGCGAAATCGGAAGTAAGAGGGTAATTTGCAGACTGCCGCATGTGATGTGCGGCAGTCTTTTTTTGGGAAACAGTGAACCCCCGCCTGATCAGCGGGGGTTGGTTTTTATGCCTTTGCTAAAAGCATCTTTTTGAGCACTGCAAGGTCAAATGCATCTACAGAGCCATCATCCGTCAGATCACAGCGTTCGCAGCTCTCTGCATCCGCCGGCTTGCCCAGCAGATACTGCTGCAAAGAGATCACATCCAGAATATTCAGCTCGCCATCGCCTGTGAAATCGCCGGTTTCAAATACTTCAGCCGGTTTTGTGGTGGTAGTGGTAGCCTTAGTGGTAGCCTTGGTGGTTTCCTTTGCAGTAGTTGCCTTAGTGGTTTTCTTTGTAGTAGCCTTAGTAGTCGCCTTAGTGGTCGCCTTTGTGGTAGTCGCCTTAGTGGTAGCCTTGGTGGTTGCCTTTGTAGTAGTTGCCTTGGTGGTTGCCTTTGTAGTAGTTGCCTTGGTGGTCGCCTTTGTAGTAGTTGCCTTGGTGGTTGCCTTTGTGGTCGCCTTTGTGGTAGTTGCCTTGGCAGTAGTGGTAGTTTCAGTTGTGGTAGTTGTCTCAGGAGTTGTGGTGGTAGTTGTGGTAGTAGTCGTTTCGGATGTTGTAGTAGTGGTAGTTGTAGTGGTGGTTGTCTCGGTTGTTGTGGTTGTGGTTGTGGTTGTGGTGGTGGTTTCTTCCTCAGAGGAAGTACCGCCGGAAATTACAGCATTCTCGATCGTCTGCTGATAATCTGCAAGATCCACCGTGTATTCCTCAGGATCGGATACGGGTGAAGAACCTGTAAAATAATGCATCACACCGTTTTCAATATACATGCCATAGATCTCCTCGGTGACATCTTCCGGCAGATCAAACAGCCAGACAACAACACCGTCACGCAGTGCAAAAATGCTTCGGGGTGTGGTGTAGTAGAGAGTGCCCTCATACATTTCTGTGACAATATACGTTCTCGCGTTGCTTCCCCAGCGCGCGCTGTGGCTGAGGATGATGGAAGTTTCTGATTCTGCGGTTTCAGGATCGAAGATGCATTTGGTAAACTGTCCGGTTGTGAGATCCATTCGCTCCGGATACACCGCGATCCATGAACCATCCTCAAAGGGTTCGATCGTGGTAGTGGAATTGTTCCAGAATCCGTAATCGTATTTGTCCGAAACGGGCAGATCATAGACCGAGACACCTGTGGTTGTTTCCCAGTCCGTGGTGTAATGATTGGAATACTCCATTCCCTCGTTGCTCTTGAGGAAGCTGCTGTAGCCGATGCGACCGGGGAATTCGTCATAAAGATCATCCCATGTTACATCCACATGATACATGCTGCCGTCGATTTCCAGCAGATTCCATGCGTGCAGAAGCTCTTCGCTTGTGACCATAATGGAATCCACGCCCACACGCCGCAAAAGCAGGGTGTAGAGCCATGCGTAACCCTCGCAAACTGCCATATCACGCTTGAGCATACCATATGCTGTATGGCACAGGTATTCTTCCGTCGTGGTTTCATAGATGCTGTCGTCATAGCTGTAATGATCTGACATCCAGTCGTGGATGTACAGTGCCTTTTCTGCCTTCGACCATGTTTCCTGCACGCCGGAAACCGCTTCATCCATCAGGGCAGTCATTGCAGCAAATTCTGCATCGTAGGATGCATCGTCCACCAGATAATTCGGGGCGATCGCTGTGACACCGGAAGAGTTGAGATAGTACGGCATACTGTTTTTGTTGGTCAGCAGACCTGCATCCCAGCCGGCAACAACGCTTCTGAAGATCGTGCCGAGGGAATCAACACCCTCCTGAGAGGTCGGGATAGCCGGCATTCCGTCTCCGCGCAGTGAAATTTTGGCACTATGCGCGACAAGTCCATCGTAGATCACTGTTGCAAGCTTTTCGGTTTCTTCCTCCGTGAAAATACCAACAGCACCAAATGCAGAAAAGTCCGGCTGTGCTTCCTCTGCACGCGCCGGAAGCTGCAAACCCTGCATCATCGTGATGCAGCCCGCTGCACAGACAGCGATAAAACGTTTTATACTATTCGTCATATTACCAACTCCTTTTTCAAAATGTTTATTCTACCATAGATACAAACGAACTAATTGTTTACTGATATTTTAGCATTAATTATGCAAAATGTCAAGAGAAATTGAAAAAATTGACACATTGCATATACTGATGGTAATTTTTTGTGCACTTTGAGTTGAAGTATTTTAAGGAATCGCACTAAAGCGGTAAAGCGTTAATAATTGGTTCATTTTTTAGTCAGAATATGTCTGTTTCTGTGAAAAATGCAAAAACTTCTGACTGCCGCGCAGGGCAACATATTATTCATAGTTGGACATAATTTGAAAACAATCTTAATGCAATCTGCCAAGAACATATACACTGCGTATATGCAAAAGGTAGAAAATGGGAAATACCATTTGACAAAATGCACAAAATATGGTACAATCAGAATAGAAAGACAAACACTGCAAACAAAAACAAGAATTTGCATACTGCAAAAGGAGAGGGTTGTATGACTAATAGTATAAAGAGAAGAGCGTCCGCATGTATAGCGGCATGTTTTTTGTTTATGCACGCATCGCTTTTCCCTGTACAGGCGCAGGAGCAGGTGAAGAGCAAGGCAGAAGTGGATTTTGCAGAGGATGCGGAAATACCGGAATTTTCCCTGCATGATTCACATGGCTATTTCAGTGACAGCGAAATGAACAGGATCGCGGAAAGGATCTATACAACGCTCAGGGATCGCGGGGAATATGTGAATCTGGAGAAAGTTCGTGACAATGAAAGCAATATCGGACTGTCCGAGTTTGAGAAAAATCGAGTGAACGGCATTTTTTCCTATGTTGTCATGAACACGGATGTCGGAGTACTTGCGGAGCGTCAGGGCTCGATCGTCGGCGGTGACGATATGGATGGTATCTTTGTTCGCTATAGTGTAGATCCATCCGATCAGACCGAATACTACGAGTGCTATAACGAGCTGCATGAAAAACTGGACTACTTTGTTTCCGGTGTGGATGCGGACTGGCTGGATGTAGAAAAAGCGATGTATCTGTATGGCGTTGTTGCGGATTATCTGACCTACAATGAGAGTACCACCGGCGCACTGATCGATGCACTGGAGAAACGCACGTCGCTCTGCGAGGGCTACACATGGTTCTATGGTGCACTGCTGCGCAGGGTGGGGATCGAAAGCATTCCGGTCAGCAGTACGATCGAAACGCATATGTGGAATATGGTGAAGATCGGCAATGCATGGTATCATGCGGATGTCACCAATGGAGATGCCTATTCACCATACAGCGGTATGATGATCTATGACTATTTCCTGAGAAGCAATAACGGACTGTATGATATCTCCGGCTACAATACAACGGACTGGGAGACAATCGAAAAAAACGTCCTGCCAAAGGATGTGGGAACGGAATTTGATGATGCCATCTGGATCACGAAGGATGCAACGTATAAAAATCTGCGACTGGACGAGTACTGCCGCAGAAGGATTCGTTCTACGATCGTACCGCATCGGGACGGCTGGGCGATGATCATGCCAACTGAGGAAAGCAATTACTATCGCGGCGATCTGATCCTGTGGGATCTTGTGGAAGACGAGCAAGGGGAGATCTCCTATGAAGTGCGTGAGGTGCTTAAGAAAGACTTTTATGACATTGGCAAAACAGGAGTGTATAACTACTATGCTCTGCAGAATTTCAATGGGGATCTGCTTTACACATACCGTGATTCCGTCAGAGTTTACTGGAGAGACCCCGAGACAAATACCTATCAAGAGGAGATCATTGCAGAGCGCACGGAAGAAGACAAAGCCAACTACCTGAAATATATGGGTGTGAATATCTGGAACGGCAAGCTGAACGCCACTCTTGGTGATGAACCCGATAAATGGATAGTGCAGGAATACTATTTCAGGGATCTGACTGCTCTCATCCCGCAGAATCCCTTCCTGCCCGAACCTACTGAGCCGGAAACCACTGTACCGGAGGAGACAACCACCACCACTGAAACAACCGCCGAAACAACAGTTGAAACGACCACTGAAACAACAGCTGAAACGACCACCGCAACGACCGCGGAGACATTCAGCGAAACGACTACCAAAATGAGTGTGCAGACATCCACTGAAGCGACCACCGAAACGACTGAAACAACAGCCCCTGCGCAGCGGGTAATGCTTGGTGATGCGAACAATGACGGCGTGATTGCCGATCAGCAGGATCTTGATACAATGACGCAGTATATGCTTGGCAGGCTGTCTGCTGAGAAAATCACGCTCAAAGCGATGGACTTTACAAAGGATGGCGTAGTGGACGCATTTGACATTGCACTGATGAAACGGTTTATGAACATGAGCAGTGCGGAACGTGAGGCGTTCCTTTGCGGCAATTATTTCTGATCGTATCAAACAAAGAATCCCCCGCTGTATGGCGGGGGATCTGCTTGTTATCTCCATCATGTGCCAGCCTGCTGATTGTGTAAAAGCGCGTACTGTTTTGCTGTGCGTTTTGCCGCCTGTGCGCGGAATTCCGGCGGCGAAAGGATCTCCACGACCGGCCCGAACCCCAACAGACGGATGAGCAGTTCTGTTTCCTCCTGCGTGTCGTACCAGAGGTGCACCAGACAGCTCCGGCTCTCCTCGTCGCGCTCCGCGTGCTTTTCGTAGGACGCAAATTCCATCAGAAACCGTTCGATCCCGTTGCGTTCCTCATACACGCGCACCTGCACCGGCTCGCTGCATCTGCCGCGCGTGAAGATGTCCGGCGGCACTTCGCGCTCCGGAAACTCCCAGCCCGTGCTTTGCAGATCCACGATCCGCCCGACGTTCAGAACGCCTGCGCCGCCCGCGCGTTTCTTACGGATGCGGCAGCAGTACAGGCGGAATTTGTCGTTCTTCCGCGAATATTCAAGCTTCAGCGGCAGGAAAAAGCCGCGTACCGCCGAACCCTTTCCCGAACGGTATTCCACTGCCACCACCTCCCGCCGCCGGATCGCACGCAGGAGCTTGCGGAATGTGCGGCGGTACTTCGCGCTTTCATAGGGATCGCCGTCACTGAACCGATCGAAATACCGGAACACCCCGTCCGGATACAGCGGCGCAGTGTCCGCAAGCTCCGCGTCAAGCGCGGCAAGCTCCGCATCCGACAGGAACAGGTGCATTTTCGGATCATTCAGTTTGGCTTTCAGCCACCGCTTCTGCAAAAGCGTCAGGTAATGCGGCGGTTCGTGCTTTGTGATGCGCCCCGTCGTCCCGTCCGCATGTCTGCGCAGAAGTCCCCAGCTTTCGGGCGTTTCCGGCAGGATCTTCTGCGGCAGGAACAGCAGGGAATCGCGGAACGCCTCCGCCTGTATGATGCTCTGCACTTCTTTCTGCGTGATGCGCTCCTGTGATAGAATGCGCTCAACTGTGCGGAAATACGCGCCGTAGATCTCACTGAACAGTTCCATCTTCGCCCTCCTTTTTCTGATACATCCGGTGCATCCGTTCCACATCACGCCAAAAACGCGCCGCCTGTTCGGGTGCGCCCTCGATGGAAACCACGCGCCCCATGTAAGTCTTGACCCACTGCATCATCTCGTTGGCATCGAACAGCGTGACGGTGAGCGTGTACAGCCCCTCGCCTGTCTGCGTGACCTGTCCGGTGCGCTTTTCTCTTTGCAGGCGTTCGAGGATGTGCGGCTCGCGTTCCGTGTCGATGCGCATGGTGATGCGCACTGTGCGCTCGGATGTGCCGTCATGCCGGCTGCCGAACGAAACGCCGAAGCTCTTGTCCGCATTGCGTGCGAGGATCTCGCAGTATTCCGCGTAATTCTCACATGCTCCCGCATCCTGCACGCGGCGGATATAGTCAAGCCGGAACGAAATGAGCCGCCGGAACTCCGGATGGTACCCCACCAGATACCGCCGTCCGGTCTGCGCGGAGGCATAGATCTTCAGGGGAATGATGATGCTTTCCAGCGGTTTCTGCTTCTTGCTCAGGCAGCTTAGCTTCACCCTGCGCCCGCCGTCGATGGCATCGGTCAGGGCGAGGAGGATCTCGTCCTCCAGAATGTGCACAATATAGTTATGCTTCATCAGGAAGCAGTCATTGCGCAGTCGTGCTGCTTTGAGCAGGGTGTGCCCGACAAAGCCGAATTCCGGCAGGCAGGAGAAGAAGCGCACGGCATCGGCGAGGGCGGGAATGGCAGAAAACAGGCGTTCCGGCGTTTCCGGAGTGAGGCGGTAGAGGATGGCTCTGCCGTTTTTTTCGGGCAGGAGGATGCCCTCGGCGGCGTATTCGCGGAGCTTTCCGCGCACGGTCTGCTCGTCAAAGACTGCGCCGTAATCGGCGGCGAGGGCTTCGGTGAGGTCACGGATGCTGTGCGGCTGACCGTCCGCGAGGAGGTCAAGGAGGAGGAAGTGCAGGCGGATGTCATTGTCGGTGAAGCTGCGCGATTCGAGGGCGCGGCAGAGGGGATTTTCCGCGATGCGTGCGCTGTTGAGGGTGATGGCGACCTGTTTTCCGCGTCCGGTGGTGTCACAGCGCAGGTAATCGCCCAGCCAGCTTTCCACGCGGCGTTTCTCGTCGTCGTAGGTGCGCGCGCTCTTGCGGTCGAAATCGCCGCGCACCTTGAAGCCGTAAATGAAGAATTCGCGCACATAATCGCGCGTTTTGTCGAAGTTTTTGATCAGTTCCGAAAACCCAGCCATGCCCGTCCTCCTTTTTGGTCTGTTACTATTATAACGCATCGCGCCGAAAATTGCAAGCTTTTGTGCATTCTGTGGAAAAGCTTGCAATTTTTGTTGGGATGTGTTATACTATTGGTAGTGAATAAAATTGAAATGGAGGAATGAGAAATGGGATTGATTCCTGAAAAATCTACGGATGAAAAATGGAGATTTGTGTATGAATTGGCAATTTCGCTTCTCCCATCCGCAGTGAAACTCATGGGATTACCAATTCTGGAAGAACCTGTAATCGAGACTGTGAAGGCTTTTGGCGGTGAAAGTGTGGAGGGATTGTTCCGAGAAAAAACACCATATGAAAAAACCGCTGTGCTTATTGGTAATACGTTGAAGGAACTTCTGGAAAATGATGCCTATAATCATCTTAAAACGTTTTTTGAACAAGAAAAATTTGACTTTTCACAAGTAGACCTCACAAAGGGTACAACTCCGCTTGCGGATTGCTTTACCGAACGAATCATAGAAAAATATAGTATTCCTGATGGAATTCAACAGGATTCAATGCGTTCTAACATGATTATTTTTTCTAAAAACTTGTTAGAGCAAATCAAAGAAAAAATTGAAAAAAATACAGAGCTGCACACTTTTTGGACAATAAAGGACAACAACGAGAAACTGACATACTTACATGATGCATACAGAGCTGACGAAAAGCCCATCAACCACAACGACGACTACCGCAACAAATGGAACGAACGCTGCTGCCTGCACAAAAGCGAAGCCCAGCCCCTTGTCAATCTGGAAACGATTTATGTTATGCCGGAAGTGCAGGGGTACGGAAAACGCATGAAAGTCGGCAACTGTGTCAAAGCGTTTCTTGCCAATGCAAAGCAGAACATTCTCCTGCTCCTCGGTCACGGCGGCTATGGCAAGACGAGCTTTGTGGCACGAATGGCAGCAAAGACCAACGAATATACGGACAGACCGTTACATATTTTCCGTCTGCGTGAGTTTGTGGATACGGATGCAAACGAGCTGTACAAACGCATTGCAGAGATGGCGAAGCTGGAAAACAACGCCGTGCTTGTGTTCGATGGACTCGATGAATTGTGTATGGTCGGGGGTGGAAAAGAAACGGAAAAATCTCTTGATCTGCTCACACAGCTCATGTTCTTCTTTGATCAGTCATCGAGCTATAAAATCATTATCACCTCACGCCCCGAATACATCAGTGCAAAAAAAGCATTGGAACGGCTGGAAAAGCTGAAAATTTCAACAAACCGATTTGTCAGCTATTGCTATGCGGCATTCAGTGAACGTCAGCGCGGCGAGCTGGTGGACAGCATCGAAAAAGCCGATCCTGCATTAAAAGGCAGTCTGGGCTGTGAACAAGTGCGAAAATTCGAAGATAAAAAAGACGATGGTTTTTTATTTGAAGATGATGCTAACAAAGGTGATGCCATCTATGGTTCTCCGTTCCTGCTTTACCTGATTTGTGCGGCGCATGAAAAGCTGACACCGGAATGCTTTGAGAATCGCTGGCTGTTGTTCCGCACGGTGTTCCATGACATCAACCCCCAGCCGGACTACAAGAAAATGCAAGAAAACACGACTGGTCGCGGCGCAGTGGCAATGGAGCATCTGGACAAGCTCTACCGCATCACCAGCCGCCTTGCCTATGAAATTTATAAAATCGACTATAGAAAGCAGTATTTCCAGAAAGATGAGGTGCGCAGAATCATTGCGAAGATGTACCCTGATACCCCCGACCTGATCGACAAGCTGGAACTCTGCTACGCCCTCTGCGCCTACTTTAAGCAGACCGAAAACGGCGCAATCGAATTCGCCCACAACCATGTCCGTGACTTCTTCCTCTGTGAGTATATTTTGCAGGGGTTGGATGACCTGTATGCGAAGCGTCCGGAAATGACGGCGGAGGAGTGCGGGAAGTTGGTGGCGGATTGGTTGAGTGATTATTTTAAATATGCAAGCACAGCGAGTGAAACCGATCAATTCCTTATATTAGCAGCTAAGCAAAAGAAAACTGCCTGTCCGAATGTCGAGCAGTATTTCAAGCCGGATGAGTTGGAGCATGTGTTCAATGTGTTCTGTAAAAATGGCGGTCTTCATGAATATCATGCGGATGATATGCCAATTAGTGCGCAGTCAGCAGCAGGAAATGTAATTCGAAATTCTGCTTATTTTCTGAAAATACTGCTGCCGTATACGAATGGCTTGATTCTGTGGTTTAATGTGGAACAATTTAATGGCGGGGAAAGGGGTATCATTGAACAGATGCGGCGTTCCTTGAATCATGCAGATCTGAGAGGTGCAAATCTGAGAGGTGCAGATCTGCACCGCACAGATCTGAGCGGTGCAGATCTGAGAGGTGCAGATCTGTTCGGTGCAAATCTGCTCGGTGCAAATTTGAGCGATGCAGATCTGTTCGGTGCAGATCTGTTCGGTGCAAATCTGAGCGACGCAAATCTGCTCGGTGTAAATCTGCTCCGTGCAGATTTGAGCGTTGCAAATCTGAGCCATGCAAATCTGTTAGGTGCAGATCTGAGCCATGCAAATCTGAGAGGAGCACAATACGACAACCGCACCATCTTCACCAACGTCACCCCCTCCAATTTCAAACCCGAAAAAGCTGGCATGTTAAAAATATAATTCCTCCTCCGTCACCCTGCCCAACCCCCACCATGAAATTTCCGTGAAAAATGCAGAATCCGTAGAACTTTAAGCTTATTTCAAGCCTTCTGCGCTATAATGGGAATATCAAATACAGCCGTGCAGAAAGGAGTGCGCGTATGGCGATCAGTACATTTCAGAGAAAAGAGATCAAATTTCTGCTCTCCCTCGAACAGTATGAAGCCCTGCTTGAGGAGATCCACAAGTACATGGAGCCGGACAAATACTGCGTCGGCGGCAGGGACTACGGCATCTACAATATCTACTACGATACCCCCGATGACTACCTCATCCGCGAATCCATCTCCAAGCCCTACTACAAGGAGAAGATCCGCCTGCGCAGCTACTATTCCCCCGCAAGCCCCGACGATAAGGTCTTTCTGGAGATCAAGAAAAAGGTCGGCGGCATCGTCACCAAACGCCGCGTGACCATGACGCTCGCAGAAGCCGACGCGTACATGTTCCAGCACAAAAAGCCCGTCGGTATGGATCAATACATACAAAAACAGATCTTCGCCGAGCTGGATGTTTTTCTCAGCAACTACCCCGTTGCCCCCAAGCAGTATATCAGCTACCAGAGAAGCGCGTTCTTCGGAAAGGACGACCATGATTTCCGCCTGACCTTTGACCGCGAGATCACCGAACGCCGCTACGACCTCACACTTGCACAGCCGAGCTACGGTGCGCAGATCATCGCGCCCAACCAGCGTCTGATGGAAGTCAAGATCGCCGGCGCAATGCCCCTGTGGCTGTCGAAAAAGCTCGCAGAGCTGCAAATTTACAAGATCAGCTTCTCAAAATACGGCAAGGCGTACCAGAGATTCATCCGCAATCAGCTCTACGAGGAGCGAAAGAAAACCGAAAAGAAAGGAAGTATTCTGCATGTTTGATTCCATCCTTACCTATGACGCGATCACCGGTTCTGTCGTGAACCTCACCATGATGCAGTTCGTCATCTGCATCCTCTCCTCTCTTGTCATCGGCTTCGGCATCAGCCTGCTCTATCTCATCACCCACCGCAAGGAGGGCTTTGCGCAGAGCTACGCGCTGACCGTCATCATGCTCGCGCCGATCGTGGCGATCCTGCTCATGCTCATCAGCACCACTGCCGGAGGCCTTGCGCTGGCTGGCGTGTTCACCCTCTGCCGCTTCCGCAGCATTCCGGCAGATCCGAAGGATGTCAGCTATGTGTTCCTTTCCATGGCAAGCGGTGTCATCTGCGGCAAGGGCTATGTGGCGATCGCGTTTGTGTTCTTCATCCTGCTTGCGGCTGTGATGTATATTCTCTATCTCACCAACTACGCCGCACCCAAGGCAAGCGATATGACACTGAAGATCTCCATTCCGGAGAATCTGAATTATGAGGGGCTGTTTGACGCAGTGCTCAACAAGTACACCACAAGCTGGAAGCTGCGCAGAGTCAAGACCACGAATTTCGGTTCGATGTTCGACTGCATCTACAGCATCCAGCTGCCGAACAATGTCGAGCAGAAGAAATTCCTCGACGAGCTTCGCACTCTCAACGGCAACATGACCATTACCCTGACCATGTTCCGTTATGAGGATAAGATTTACGAAAAATAGCGCGAAGCCCGCGCTGGCAGACGCGGCGCGGCAACCGCGCTGTTGGACGCGTTTGGGAGTGAACTTTTTAGAGAAAGTCCGTGTTTCGCGGACGGGATTCCCGAACCGCAATGCGCCTTTGCCTTTGGCAAGCGGCGCAAAGCTACTGAGCAATTATTGAAAATTTCCGAATGACCGGCTTGTTTTGTCGGTCATTTCGGCATATCTGTATGATACGGATTTTGAATGAAAAAGCAGGACTCGGAGGCGCAGCCTCCGCATATCCCTCCCCCGCTTTGCGGCGGAGGGGGCAGGCTTAGTTTATCTATAGGAGTTAAGGGAATTAGTATCAAAATATAAAATACCACCTCCTTCCTGACGGAAGAAGCCGACGTATGCATTATAGCACACATCAAGAGAAAATGTCAAGCATTACCCTTGACATTTTCCGCGAAATCGGATATAATAATAAGGAACAGAACAGTATAACAGCGTAGCAGTCAGAGTAGCATGGAATTGGCTCTGCAGAGAGTGCCGGTTTGGTGGAACGGCATGGGCGGTTCATGTGAAGTGCGGCTGTCAGCTTCGGCGGGGAACGGTTTCCCAGTATCCGCCGGCGTTTTGTCCGCGTTAAGGACTTCGTGAGTTTCAGAGTGGAACAGCGTCTTTACGTCTCTCTTGCGTTCATTTACGCAAGGGAGATTTTTTAATTAATACGGAGGTGTTCTATGTTTCGGCAGCTCAGAGAAGATATCGCACTTGTCAAGGAGCGTGATCCGGCAGCAAGAAATAGTTTTGAAATTCTGCTGACCTATTCCGGACTTCATGCGATCCATCATTATCGAGTGGCGCATTGGTTCTACAAGCACAGAATGTTTGTGATGGCGCGTATCATTTCACAGACCTCGCGTTTCTTCACCGGCATTGAGATCCACCCCGGTGCGACCATCGGCAAGGGCTTTTTCATTGACCACGGTATGGGTGTGGTGATCGGAGAAACGGCTGTGATCGGGGATAACTGCCTGATCTATCAGGGTGTGACGCTCGGCGGTACGGGCAAGGATAAGGGCAAGCGTCACCCGACGCTCGGCAATAATGTCATGGTCGGTTCGGGCGCAAAGGTATTAGGCCCGTTTACGGTCGGAAATAATGTCAAGATCGCTGCAAATGCGGTCGTGCTGGAAGCGATTCCGGATAACTGCACGGCGGTCGGCGTGCCCGCACGCATCATCAAGCGTGACGGAAAACGCGTGGAAGAACCCGTGGTCAAGAATCTCGATCAGGTGCATATTCCCGATCCGGTTTCAATGGAGATTTGTGCTTTGCGTGCGAAGCTGGAGAGACTGGAAAAGTCCTGGGGGGACGCTGTCCCCCCAGCCCCCCCTGCCAAAGGGATGTGATCCCTTTGGAATCCCATAGCATTTTTCAGATCGCCCCACAAGGGGGCAATCTGAAAAATCTTGCAATTGCAGGAAACACATGCTTTTGACAGGAAGGACTGCGTGGAAAGTTCCGCAGGAATTTTCCGGTTCTCCGGCTCGTTCTCAGGGAAAAACGACCAGAAATGCAGTCA
>CALGTT010000239.1 GCA_937901485.1 uncultured Ruminococcus sp. | reverse complement strand
GAATTCAATCCCCAGTTCATCAAGATAATCCAGCAGCATCAAAGCCGTACTGCCGTTTGCGGCATTGTTTTTGATGTCGGCATTGATGAATACGATCATCAGCTTCAGAATGGAATCATAAATGCCATCCGCCGTAATACGGTGCTCGGAAACAAAGCGGACAACATAATCACGCGTCAGGGAAAAACCCAGACATTTGTTGATAATCTCCACTTCATAGTCCATGATCTGCCGGTCGCTGTCTGCAATGTACAGCATGAATTTCATGATCGCAAACTGCGCATAATCTCGCAGCGGCATACGGCTGCCCTTGACCTGAAGTCCCATGCGCTCGTACTGTTCGCAAAGGGTATAAATATACTGCAAGGTATCATTTTTGGAAGATTGCAAATGCCTCAGCTCCTTACATCAGTTGTTACTTCTTATTATAACAAATTTTCGCATAAAAGGCAAGTGCTATTTCAAAAAAAGCAGGGGAATCTCAAAAATTAGCTTTGTTCCGCCAGATACAGGCTCACCCTGCTCTGTATAATTCTTGCAGCATCCTCCGCTGTGCAGTCACCGGCGAAGTATCTGGCGGTTTCTTCATCTACAATGTTGTAGATGAAATCATCCGGAATGCCGCAGACTGTGATGCCGTCAATGTATGCTGTCAGCTCTGCCGCTTCCTCTGCGGTTGCCGCTGTCACTTCCTCGGACAGATTGCCATAGCCGTAAGTGGACTTGTTCATTTCAGTTGGCTGCTGCTGATCCTGCTCCATGACTGCGGCAAGTGCCTTCCGATTGACCGGAAAACCGAAATTGTCGCTTAGCTGGTTTTCCTCACGCAGACAGAACTTGATGAATTCCCAGATTTCTTCCTTGTACTGTGAGGACGAAGATACTGTGATCAGCCCCAGCGGTGCAAAGACACCGCCGTTGCCCTCCGTTCCAATGGGTGTTCCGGTGAGCGTGACATCCGCATTGCCGAACACGACCTGTCCGGTTGCGTGGTAGCTTTTCAGGCTGTGGATCTGCAGGGGAAAGAGCAGTGCACGATCCTCACGGAATGCATAATCATCCTGTATCGCTGCCTTTTCCGGAAAACTCCCGAACCAGTCCAGCAGGGAAATAAATTCGTCACTGTCAAAGCTGCATGTCCCAGCCTGATAATCCACAAACTCCATCAGCTGTGAATACATCAGTGCATTGAACATCCTCGTTCGTTCCACACCGTCCATCAATTCCATTCCCTCCGGCAGCTCCAGATTCGCATAATCCGCAAGCGTCAGCCGCTGTGCATCTCCCAGATGTTCCGCCTTTGCCGCATAGGTATTGACTGCAAACTGAAAGCCCAATCGTTCCAGCCTGCCATTATATTTCAAGGATTCAAAGAAATTCATGACATAATCCTCTTTATGAAATTCCGGATCATTCTCCATCCACACGCTCAGATCTTCAAACATCCCCTTGTTGGAGAACATATGGTAATCCGGATTGCTTGCAAGAATGTCCGGAATCACGCCATCAAGCAGATCTTTTTTGAGAGCCTCCGTGCCGAAATCCGGTACACTGCTGTCATAATAGCTCTTTGTGACGATCCGGCTGTTCTCCGACTGGCGGTTGAATTTGCTGATCATTCTGGATAACGAATCTTCCGAACCGCTGATCCCCATATCCGCCATGCTGATGAGCTTCATGGAATCCACTTCGTCCTGCGTCCGTGCGGTCAGCAGATAACTGCATAATTGTTCGGAATGTCCGTATACGCAGAACAATGCCCTCCCATCCGGCAGGAGCAGGAGATTTCGCCTGTCCATGGACGGCAGAACATCGGATTCCTGCCAGTTGAGGATTTCTGTTGTACCTCCGTCCGTCAGATTTATGCCATAGAGAAATTCATCCGTATAGCACAGGACATCATATTCCGCGTTGCCGCGAAGCATTTCGGCGTAATTTCCGCCGACCTTCGGCAGCTCCAGCGGAATTTCTTCTGCGGTCAGCGTGTCCGGATGCAGTCTATTCAGCGTCCGCCTGTCAAGGAGCGCGTAGACATAGCCGTCACGCCCTGTGAAAACTTCCTCGCCGCCCTGTGTGCCGTCCACGGAGGAAAGTATACCATCCGGTGTTTCGCAGAGAATGCCTTCTCCGATCACCGCATGAAAACGGTTGCCCTTTGCATCCATTGCAGAGCTATGGATCCAGCGTTCCGCATGGTACTGCGCAGTCACATCCTCCACGCTGACCTCGTTCATCTGCACATCAAAGGTATAACGCAGATAGGTGATCGAAAGCGGTTCATTCACCACACGCCGCAGTAATACCTGCACCGTATCCCCCCTATCATAAACGCCGGATAATTCCATAAAATCGGCATCTTTCGGATATTCTCTGCGGACAAAATCACCGGTTGCAGGTGACCAGATACCGAAAATATTCCTGCCGTCAAGGGCGGGGGAGTACACCAGCGTGTTTTCGCCGAATGGATAAAAATGGCACATGCCAAGCTCCTCCTCCGGCAGAAATTTCTCCCATCGGAATGAATGCGACAGCGTGACTTCCGTTGTCGCACCGGACGGTATCGTTTCCGCGCGGCTTTCTCCGCCCGTGTCGGGCTTTGTGCAGGCACAGAGCGTGCAGAGCATTGCGGCAGTGATGAGAATGGACAGAAAACGTTTCATAAATATACCTCCTGAAATTTGGCTTCTGCCCTTAATACACATCAGGAGGCGAAAACATGACAGTTGTTATAAAATTTCGGCAATATGCAGTGAAACAGTTGATAAGATTTGGATGGGATGTCAAACTATGTGGAAAACTCAGCTAAAATCGCATGGCGTTGCACAGAAAGTTTGGCTAAAAAACAACTTAATTTACCTAATAATTATTGACAATCCCGGAACATTATGCTATAATGAAGAAAGGAACACACGCATCGGAGCGTGTCATGAATGGAGGAAAACAGGATGCAGCGAATTTTGCTCAACAACGGCTGGCGGATGCACAAAACAGGGGAAGAACAGGAGTATTCCTGCCGGATCCCTTGCTCCGTCTACCATACCCTGCAAATGCACGGGCTGATCGAAGATCCCTATTATCGGGAAAATGAGTACAGCTCGTTTCCGATCTCGGAGGATGATTATACATTTTCATGCAGCTTTGCAAAGCCCGCGGAATCGGCTCATGCGGAGCTGTGCTTTGACGGCATTGACACCATCGCCGAAATCGTGCTCAACGGCGAAGTCATCGGTCATACCGACAACATGCACCGCCGCTGGCGTTTTGATGTCACAGGAAAACTTCAGGCGGAAAATACACTCACGCTGAACTTTACTTCCCCTCTGCGCTATATTGCCGAAAAACAGGCGGAACGTCCGCTCTGGGGCGTAGATTCGACCGTGACAGGCTTTCCGCATATCCGCAAGGCACATTATATGTACGGCTGGGACTGGGGTCCGCAGCTGCCGGATATGGGTATCTGGCGTGATGTGTATCTGGAATGCTGGAGCATCGGAAAAATTGAACATACCTATTATAAGCAGGAGCACCATGACGGCGTGGTCGATCTGACCGCAGAGATGCAGTTCCGGAACGATCAGTCGGTTTCTGCAAGGCTGACCATCCTTGATCCGGATGGTGAAATGCTCTATGAATCGGAGAATATTGCGATTTCCGATCACAGGGCAGAATGCACATTGACAATCGAAAACCCCCGTCTCTGGTGGGCGAGGGGATACGGTGAACAGCCGCTGTATACAGCGATTGTGACGCTGTTCGATGCACAGGAGAATGTGCTGGATGAAAAAACAGAACGAATCGGTCTGCGTACCATCAGCGTGCGGCAGGAGCCGGATGAATGGGGTGAGTCGTTCTGCCTGCATCTGAATGGTAAGGATATTTTTGCCATGGGTGCCAACCTCATCCCCTTCGACCAGATCCTCCCCAGAATTACGAAGGAATATGTAGAAAAACAGCTGGAATCCTGCGTGAAAGCGAATTTCAACATTGTCCGTATCTGGGGCGGCGGCTTGTATCCGGATGAAACGTTCTACAATTACTGCGATGAACATGGTCTGATCGTATGGCAGGATTTCATGTTTGCCTGTGCCAATTACCTGCTCACGGACGAATTCTGGGCAACGACCGAAGCCGAGATCCGTGACAATATCATCCGTCTGCGCAATCATGCTTCCCTTGGTATGTGGTGCGGCAATAATGAGATCGAGACCGCGCTGGAAACATGGGGCTTGCCGGATGATCCGGAGATCAGGGAACATTATATCGAGCAGTTTGAACGCAGAATGCCTGCCATTGTGCAGGAGCTTGACCCCCAGCATTTCTACTGGCGTTCCTCTCCGTCGGCGTACGGCGGATGCAAGGAAACATGGTCGAATCATGCCGGCGATATGCACTACTGGGAGGTATGGCACAGCTTCAAGCCGTTCACGGCGTTCCATGAGCTGTACTATCGCTTCTGCTCGGAATATGGCTTTGAATCCGTCCCGAATCTGAAAACCCTCCTGACGGTCTGCGATCCGGAAAAGGGTGATCTGAACCTGATGTCCCCCGTGATGGAGGCACACCAGAAATGCGCACAGGGCAATGAGAAGCTGATGTTCTATCTTGCACAGATGATGCGCTATCCGGAGAGCTTTGCGGAGCTGATCTACAGCACACAGTTGATGCAGGCGGAATATATCCGCACCTGTGTCGAGCACATGCGCCGTGCAAGGGGCAGATGCATGGGTTCGGTGTACTGGCAGCTGAATGATACGAATCCCGTGATTTCGTGGAGCAGTATCGACTATTACGGCAGATGGAAGGCTCTGCATCATTTTGCAAAGCGTTTCCATGCGCCGGTTCTGCTGACGGCGGACAAGGACGCATTGTTCAACATCTCCAACGAAACCATGCAGGATGTGCAGGGGACGATCCACTGGCAGCTGCGCAACACAAAATCCGAGGTTGTCGTATCCGGCAGCATGGAAGCAAGCTGTCCGGCACTGACGGCGAAGAATATCGGAAATGCGGATCTGGGAGATTATGCGGATGTATTGACGGATCGGTTCAAAATGCGTGAATATTATCTGACATTTACACTGGAGAATGAAGACGGTGTGATTGCATCCAATAGCCGGCTCTTTGTCCTCCCGAAAACATTCCTCTTCCAGCGACCGGAAATCCGGACGAAGATCACGGAAACAGCGGAGCATTTCGCATTGACGCTCTCTGCGGATGCGTATGTGATGGCGGTATGTCTGGACTGTAAAACGCTGGATGTGGATTTCTCCGATAACTGGTTCGATCTGCATGGCGGAATGCCGGTGACGGTGACGATTCCGAAGACCGACGGACTGACGGCGGAGAAGCTGAGGGAAGAACTGACTGTGACGGGCACATAAGCGGCGATATACAAAAACACAGGGACACGATCTTGCACCGTGTCCCTGTTTTGGTTATTCTCCGAAGAAAGTCTCCTCCATACCGGAAAGCCCGTACACATCGAGCAGATGCGCCTTGCCGTCCTCGACTTCCTCGCGGCTGAAATCATGCGAAAGCAGAAAGGCATCATCCATCTGGTCGAGATGCGCATAGAACGCAATGCCTGCATGGAGCATGTCCATTGTCGGGTGTTCGAGCATCTCGTAGAGCTTATTTTCTGCCTCGTTGATATCGCCGTGATTGAGCTGGGTGAGGAGCATACTGGTTGTCTGCTGTACCTGTGCATCCTCGATCTGCACCAGCTGTTCGGACTCAATGTCCACATTCATTTGCATCATCTTTGCAGCCGCCTTGACAATATCGTGGATCTGCCGCATGATGGGGTCTTGTTCAAACATGTGAATGCCTCCTTACAAGTTGATTTCCAGAATTTGCTGTATCTCTTTGCGCATTTCCTCCTCCGACAGGTCATAGGGAAACGGGTCGGCATCCTCCATGCGGTGCAGACGAAAATCCTCCTCCGTGCCGCATTCGATCACGAAGAACGGCTTGCCGTGGAATGTCATTTCATCCAGTCGGAAGTATTCCCCATGATGCACGAAAACCGTTCTGCCGTCCGTATCCGCAGATTCTGCACCAAGCTCCAGAAAGATTCGCCGGATGGTGTTTCTTGCAGATTGCAGTGCATTTTTCATCTTCAACAGCGGCACCCATTCATCCTCCATGATCTTTTCACCGGTGAGTGAAAAGCCGTGACGTTCATAGAACGCAATGCCCCGTGTGTTGTATTCGAGAACCCAGAGCCATGCGGCATTCTTTTCGGAAACGGCGAAATGCAGGAGCTTTGCGCCGATGCCCTGACTCTGGAATGTCGGTTCGATAAAGAGTTTTTGGATTTCATCACCGGAAATGCGGATGATGCCTTTCACCACGCCGTCATCATAGACATAGGTATTTTGCAGGGTGTCCGAACCAGCGGCGTATTCTGCCGCCATATCCATGACATTCAGCTCGCCGAAATAGTATGCGTCATTCCGGAAGAAGGGGTAGAAGTTGGTTCGGTAGTTGGTGATGATGATCTCCGCAATGCGTGAGGCATCGGCAGGAGTGGCGGGGCGGATATGGGACATGGGGTGACCTCCGTTCTTTGATGGGGGATGTTTCAGTGGGCGGATAAATCAGAATTTATCTTTGTATCTATAATCTATTGTGCCGTTTCCGTCGAAATCCAATAAACCGTTTCTCTCATGTTCATCAGGAACAAAGCTACAATAATGATTGTTTTCATCTTCAATCAAAATGCGTCCACAGTTAGTACATTGAAAAATGGACTTTATTTTGATATAACCTGATAAATTAGTTCTGAAAGTCATCGCTAAGGCTTCTCTGTTCTTTACAGTTGATTCAATCATTTCATCCGCTAAATCAAGCATTTTAAAATACTCTTTATCTGAAATAATATGTCCCTTATACGAAATACAATCAGTATTATCATGTATGATGTTTCCACATTTACATTTAATCCACATATTCCCACTTCCGTAAATTCTTATTTACCATTCATTCGCAAACTGCCCCCCATCAAACCGACAGGGAGCAGAATCCTTTATACAAATTAGTAAGCCAGCTTCTTCTCCAGCCAAGCCTCCAGCTCTGTGATGGGCATTCTTACCTGCTCCATCGTGTCACGGTCACGAACCGTTACGCACTGGTCGGTTTCCTTGGTATCGAAGTCATAGGTGATGCAGAACGGTGTACCGATCTCATCCTGACGGCGGTAACGCTTGCCGATGGAACCGGCATCGTCAAAGTCCACATTCCACTTCTTGGAGAGGTTTGTGAAGATCTCCATAGCCTCCGGAGAGAGCTTCTTGGACAGCGGCAGAACGGCTGCCTTGAAGGGAGCGAGTGCCGGATGCAGGTGCATCACAGTACGAACATCATTCTTTTCAGCGTCGATGACTTCTTCATCATATGCCTCTGTTACGATCGTCAGGAACAGACGCTCAACACCGAGGGACGGCTCAATAACATAGGGGATATACTTGGTGTTGTCCTCCGGATCGAAGTATTCGAGGGACTTGCCGCTGTGATTCTGGTGCTGTGTCAGGTCATAGTCGGTTCTGTCCGCAATGCCCCACAGCTCGCCCCAGCCGAACGGGAAGAGGTACTCAAAGTCAGTAGTAGCCTTGGAATAGAAGCACAGCTCCTCCGGATCGTGGTCACGCAGGCGGAGATTCTCCTCCTTGATGCCGAGATTGAGCAGGAAGTCACGGCAGTATGCACGCCAGTACTGGAACCATTCGAGATCGGTGCCGGGCTTGCAGAAGAATTCGAGTTCCATCTGCTCGAACTCACGTACACGGAAAATGAAGTTGCCGGGTGTGATCTCGTTACGGAAGGACTTGCCCACCTGTGCCACGCCGAACGGAACCTTCTTTCTGGTGGTTCTCTGGATGTTTGCAAAGTTCACGAAGATACCCTGTGCAGTTTCCGGACGCAGATACAGCTCGGACTTGGAATCCTCGGTAACGCCCTGGAATGTCTTGAACATCAGGTTGAACTGACGGATGTCTGTGAAATCCTTTGCCTCGCAGTTCGGGCAGCAGATGCCCTTTTCACGGATATAATTCATCATTTCCTCATTGCTCCAGCCGGCAGGATTTGTGCCGTCGAAGCTTTCGATGAGGTTGTCGGCTCTGTGACGAGTCTTGCAGGACTTGCAGTCCATCAGCGGGTCGGAGAAGCCGCCCAGATGACCGGATGCTACCCATGTTTCGGGATTCATGAGGATGGCAGAATCCAGACCTACGTTGTAGGGGCATTCCTGGATGAACTTCTTGCGCCATGCCTTCTTGATGTTGTCCTTCAGCTCCACGCCGAGAGGGCCGTAGTCCCATGTATTGGCAAGACCGCCGTAGATCTCGGAGCCTGCATATACGAAACCTCTGGATTTGCAGAGATCAACAATTTTTTCCATGCTCTTTTCTGTGTTCAGCATTTGTATTTTCCTTCTTTCTGACAAATTCTTGCGCCGCGTCATTTTGTGCACGGCATTATCCTAATTATACTATAGATGGGGAAAAAAGTCAAGTAGTAATAAAAAGAGGACTGCCGGATCAACAGCAGTCCCTTTTGATTACTTTTCGGAAAGATCGCGGATGCAAGTCCGACAGATCTTCTTTTCATGATGATCCACAAGATCCTCACTGCTGCCGCAGAGGATGCAGCTCATCTGGCTCTTTTTGAGTATGATGGCATCTCCTTCTGTGAAAACCTGAAGATAATCGTTTTCCTTGATGTCAAGATTTCTCCGAAGCTCCTTGGGCAGAACAAATCTCCCAAGTGCGTCAATGCGTCTGTAAATTCCTGTACTCTGCATTTCTGTCACCGTCCTTTGTCAGATGCAGCATGATGCTGCCTTATTCGTCATCCTCCGGCATCTCCCAGTTGTGATATACATTCTGTACATCATCATTCTCCTCCAGATGATCCAGCAGGAGCTGCATCTTCTTGATGGAGTCTTCGTCCGTGAGCTGTGTGTAGTTTGCCGGCACTTTTTCTGCTTCTGCGGAAAGCACCGTATAGCCCTTTGCGGTCAGTGCCTCACGCATTTCAGAAACAGCGGTCGGATCGCATTCCATGACAATGGTGTCTTCTTCCACCGTCAGATCATCACCGCCGCAGTCGAAGCAGTCTTCCATTGCGGTATCCTCATCCACGCCGTTGTTTTCCACAACAACGATGCCCTTTGTGGAGAACATGAAGGATACACAGCCGATCGTGCCGAGATTGCCGCCGTACTTGTCAAAGTAGTGGCGCACATCCGCAGCCGTGCGGTTCTTGTTGTCGGTCAGGCACTCAACGATGACCGCAACACCATTCGGGCCGTAGCCCTCATAGACCATCGACTCGTAATTGTTCTTGCTGCCCTCGCCGGATGCCTTCTTGATCACGCGGTCAATGTTGTCATTGGGTACGTTGTTGGACTTTGCTTTTGCGATCAGGTCGCGCAGCTTGGCGTTGTTGTTCGGATCGGGGCCGCCCTCCTTAACGCAGACAATGATCTCTCTGCCGATCTTGGTGAAGATCTTTGCCTTGACAGCGTCAGTGGCTTCCTTTTTTCTCTTGATATTATTCCATTTGGAATGTCCTGACATATGTTTTCACTCCTTACTGTTTCGCTTGCGGAAGCAGCTCCTCCCGCATGTCCCAGATGGCTGCAAACAGGGTTTCCAGCCTTTGTGTATTTCCGGAAAGCTGTAAATAGCCGAATACAGCTTCCAATCCGGTTGCCTTGCGGTAGTCGGAAGGGGAGGCGTTGCGGGGGACAGTGTTTCCTGTGGCATTTCTGCCGCGCTGGAAAACACTGCGCTCCTCCTCTGTCAGACTGTCCATGAGTGCGTCCGCCGCCTTTGCCTGAAAGCCTGCGCAGACCAGCCGGATCTTTGCCGAATGCAGATTGCCCACCGGCGTGCTGCCGGCTTCCACGATGGCAGAGCGCACCATCAGCTCATACACACAGTCGCCAAGGAATGCCATCGTCAGGGGACTGTACTGACGGGCTTCCTTTTCTGTCAGTTGAAAATTCATGTTTCTTACCTGATATAGTCAAATTCGAATCCGAAGATATTGACCGTATCGCCTTCCTCGATGCCCATTTCCTCCAGCTTGTCAATGATGCCGCTGGAACGCAGCACGCGCTGGAAGTATTGCAGGGAAGAGTAGTCCTCCATGTTGACCGTCCGCAGAACGGGTTCAAGCCACACCGCGGAAACATAGTAGATGCCGTCCTCGACCTCCACCTCGAATTCCTGCTTGGAGGCAAAACGGCTCTCCCATTCCGCAGGGGAAAGCGGCTGTGCCTCGAACACCTTCACAGGCGGCAGCTCGGAAAGCTTCTGACCGACTGCATCCATCAGTGCGCCCGTGCCCTGTGTGGTCGCCGCAGAGATGGTGAAGAACTGAAGTCCCAGTCCTTCGATATAGTCACGCAGAGCAGCGATCTGCTCTTCCGTTGCCATATCGGATTTATTTGCCACTACGATCTGCGGGCATTCTGCCAGCGATTCGCTGAAGTTGGCAAGCTCCCTGTTGATCTTCTCAAAATCGTCGATCGGATCGCGGCCCTCAATGCCGGACACATCCAGCACATGCAGGATCAGGCGGCAGCGTTCTACATGGCGCAGGAACTCATGTCCCAGACCGATGCCCTCGCTCGCGCCCTCGATCAGACCGGGGATATCCGCCATGACAAAAGAACGCTCCTCATCCAGACGCACCACGCCCAGTACGGGGGTGAGGGTGGTGAAGTGGTAGTTGGCGATCTTCGGCTTTGCCGCGCTGACTACGGAGATCAGCGTGGACTTGCCCACATTCGGGAAACCAACAAGTCCCACATCCGCCAGAAGCTTCAGCTCCAGCGTCACATCAAAGGACTCACCGGGGAAGCCGGGCTTTGCAAAACGGGGGATCTGTCTGGTGGAGGTGGCAAAATTGGAATTGCCCTTGCCGCCGCGTCCGCCCTTTGCAAGGATCTTCGGCTCGTCATCGGACATATCCGCCATAATTCTGCCGGAATCCGCTTCACGGATGACCGTTCCGCGCGGAACTCTGATGACCAGATCCGGCGCACTCTTGCCGGTGCAGCGTTTTGCGCCGCCGTTTTCGCCGTTCTGTGCGATATACTTTCTCTTATAGCGGAAGTCGATCAGCGTGGAGAAATTGTCATCCACCTGAAAGACCACGTTGCCGCCGCAGCCGCCGTCGCCGCCGTCCGGCCCGCCGGCAGCCACATATTTTTCTCTGTGAAAGGAAACCGCGCCGTCGCCGCCGTCCCCTGCTTTGATTTTAATTCGTGCCTTATCGACAAACATTTAAAATCCCTCCTTCTGATGGAGTTCCTAAAACAAAATCCCATGCTTTCGCAAGCGTGGGATCATGTTTATAGCTATTGCTTGTTCCGGCAAATTAGTCAGCGTATACGCATACACGCTTACGGTCGCGGCCCCAGCGTTCAAACTTTACTCTGCCGTCAACCATTGCGAACAGAGTGTCATCAGAACCCTTGCCAACGCCCGTGCCCGGATGAATGTGGGTACCGCGCTGACGAACGATGATGTTGCCTGCGGTTACGAACTGACCGTCAGCTCTCTTTACGCCCAGTCTCTTGGACTCGGAGTCACGGCCGTTCTTGGTAGAACCCATACCTTTCTTATGTGCAAAAAACTGCATACTGATTCTAAGCATGATTTACACCTCCGTAAATTCAAGTTTGATCTGTTTCGGAAATTCTTCCGAAATACATTGCAGATGAACGGCTAAGGCATCAAGAAGCTTTGCAGCGGTATCGCTGCCGTCCGTGCGGATATTGATCGTATCCCCCTTTGCAGAAACCTGCGCCTCTACCTTGAACGTTTCCGTCAGGAGATTTGCCGTGAGCTGCACTGCGGAGGAGACTGCCGCGCAGACAATGTCCCTGCCTTCTTCTGCATAGCCTGCATGTCCCTTGACGGAACATCTGCAGAGCGTGCCGTTTTTTCTGGTGAAAACAGCTTTTGTCATGATTCAGCGATTACGCGTTGATTGCTTCGATCTGAACCTGTGTGTAGGGCTGTCTGTGACCCATCTTGCGCTTTTCGCCCTTCTTCGGCTTGTAAGTGAAGACTGTGATCTTCTTGCCCTTACCGTTCTTGAGCACCTTTGCGGAAACGGTTGCACCTGCTACATAGGGAGCACCTACGTTGATTCCGTTATCGGAACCTACAACAACAACCTTGTCAAAGGTAACGGTCTCGTCAGCTTCTACGTTCAGCTTCTCGATGAAAACTACGTCTCCCTCACGAACCTGATACTGCTTACCGCCTGTTTCGATTACTGCGTACATTGATCTGGCACCTGCCTTTTCTTAAAACTCGCTGTCCTTCGGGGACGGAAACCCGTTCTTTGATCTTCCCGAGCACATGCGGCAATACTATTTTATCACAAAAGACAAGCCTTGTCAAGGGATTTTTTTAAATTTTTTCTTTTTTACCGAAAAAGTTCTCCCTCATCTTTTCCGGGCAGAAACGGGAACATATGCTCATAGTTTTCTGCTTCTTCCTGCGATTCCATTCCGGACGGAATGAGTCCGGTCATTTCCGTCATCGTGTTCATTTCCTCCACCGGGAACAGCGGTCTGCGCTCCTCATTCGGATCAAATGGTCTTTTCTGCATGGTGATCATCCTTTCTTTCCATTTGTGGTTAGGATAACCGTAAGAGGGCGTTTTTCTTAGCTCAAAATGTAAACTTTCTGTAAACAAACCCTTGATTTTCGACTGTTTATGTGCTATACTATAGAAATGAGCGCAATGTGCAAAGGTATGATCCGAAAAATTGATTGGTCCGATATATTTCATCAATAATCTATAATGAAAAGGAGATGTTTCCGAATTGCTGAGAAGTATGACTGGCTATGGCAGAGCACAGCAGCAGGTGGATAACCGCGACATCCTCGTGGAGATCCGTTCCGTGAATTCCCGCTATCTGGAGCAGAATGTCCGCATTGGCAGGAATTATTCGTACATGGAGGAGGAACTGAAAAACCTTCTGAAAACGCAGGTGTCCCGCGGAAAGGTGGAGATCGGCGTTTCCATTACGCTGACCGAGGGCAAGAAGGCGGATATCCGTGTGAATGCGGATATCGTCAAGGGTTATCTTGATGCGATGCAGGCGTATAATGACGCACAGCTTGAAGCGGATGATGACAGAGACTATCGCTTGCTGACGGATAAGCGTCTGCTGTCCGGTGAGGATCCTGCAAATGGGGAAATGAGCTGGGCGACCATGCTCCACCTCCCCGATGTGTTCCGTGTGGAAAAGGCACAGGATGATGAAGATGAAGTCCGCGCCGCAGTGCTTGGCGTTGCGGAACAGGCGATCGCGGCATTTGTGCAGATGCGCGAGGTCGAGGGTGAAAAGCTCCGCGCGGATGTGCTGGCAAGACTCGGTACGCTTGCGGAATGCGTCGGCATTGTGGAGGCAGAAGCTCCGAAGCTGACGGAAAAGTACAGGGAACGCCTGTACACCAAGATCTCCGAGCTGCTGGGCAGCACGGCGATCGACGAACAGCGCATCCTGACGGAAGCGGCAATCTTCTCTGAAAAGACCGCTGTGGATGAAGAAACCGTCCGCCTGAGAAGTCACCTTTCCCAGATGGAAACGCTTCTGAATGCGGAGGGGGCTGTCGGCAGAAAGCTCGATTTCCTTGTGCAGGAGATGAACCGCGAGGTGAACACCATCGGTTCAAAAGTGCAGGATGTGAATATCACCTCCGTTGTAGTAGAGATGAAGTCGGAGATCGAAAAGATCCGTGAACAGATCCAGAATATTGAATAGAAAAGAGGAATAACATGGAAAAAGGTCTGCTGATCGTGGTTTCTGCGCCCTCCGGATGCGGAAAGGGAACGATCCTCGGTGAAGTCCTCAAGGACGAGAACTATTACTATTCCGTATCCGCGACTACCCGCGCACCCCGCGAGGGCGAGATGGACGGCGTGCAGTATCACTTCCTGACACGCGAGCAGTTTGAGGAGAATATCGCGCAGGACATGATGCTGGAATATGCCGAATACTGCGGCAATTATTACGGCACGCCCCTTGCGCCCATCAATGCGAATCTGGAGGCAGGACGCAATGTCATTCTCGAGATCGAGGTGCAGGGCGCAATGCAGGTGCGCAGGCTCCGCCCCGATGCGGTATTTGTGTTCATCGCACCGCCGAGCGTGGAAACGCTCCGTGAGCGTCTGATCGGACGCGGCACGGAAACCGCCGAGGTGATCGAGGAGCGCGTGGCGCAGGCAGAACGTGAGCTTGGCTATGCACAGCAGTATGACTATGTTGTGGTCAATGATGTGCTGGAGGAAGCGATCGCGGATTTCAAATCCATCGTTCGCGCAGAAGGCTGTAAGGTGAAAAAGGCGTAAGCCTTGTCATATATATTATAAGTATAGAAAAGAGAGAGGTATTAATTATGCTCAGACCCGCAATGACACAGATGATTACCAAGAACGAAAGCTGCTATTCCCTCGTGATCGGCGTAGCAAAGCGCGCAAGAGAGATCGCAGAGGAACTCTATGAGAACAATCTGACGCTGGAGGAAAAGCCGGTCAAGACGGCTGTGGATGAGTTTGCAAGAGGTGAATACAAGATCGTGGAAGCCTCTGCTGAAGATAAAAGCATTCTGTAACCCGTGGAACGCGGACAATATATCGCCGCAGTTGCGGTGCATTCCGCTGCCTATGCCTTTGACAAGCCCTTCCACTACTTGCTGCCGCCGGAGCTGTACCATCAGCATCTGGAGGGCTGCCGTGTGATCGTGCCCTTTGGACGAGGTAACCAGAAACGAGTGGGATTGGTGCTTTCGGTCTCCGAGGGCGTGGGTGAGACACGCAGGGGACTCAAACGCATTCTCTCCGTGGCGGACAGCGAGCCGATCCTCAATGAGGAACAGCTCCTGCTCATGCACTGGCTCAAGGACAACACGTTCTGCACCTATTATGATGCCATCCGCACGCTTCTTCCGTCCGCGCTGCAGCTTCGCGTGCAGGAACATTACAGTCTTGTGCCGGATGCCGACACCAGCGGACTCGATGCCCAGCAGAAGCAGCTTTTGCAGTTCCTGCATCATGCCAAAAACCAGAAAGAATTCGATGCCCTTCTGGATGTACAGGATACCCCCCAGAAGAAACAGCTCGTAGAAAGTCTGCTTGCTGCCAATGTCATCACAGCGTCAGCGGATGCCGCTGCGCGGATGAAGCAGAAAACGGTGCGCATGGTGCGGC
>CALGTT010000238.1 GCA_937901485.1 uncultured Ruminococcus sp. | reverse complement strand
AACCTTTATTTTCGGCGCAAAGGCTGCACCTGCCTATATCATCGCACAGGATATCATCCATCTGATCCTTTGCTTGCAGGAGCTGATCGCCAACGATCCCGAGGTAAGCCCCTATCTGAATGTGGTGATGGTGGAAAATTACAATGTTACCAATGCCGAAAAGCTCATCCCTGCATGTGATATTTCAGAGCAGATCTCCCTTGCCTCCAAGGAAGCAAGCGGCACGGGCAATATGAAGTTCATGCTCAACGGCGCAGTGACACTCGGCACGGAGGACGGCGCGAACGTGGAGATCCATGAGCTGGTGGGTGACGAGAATATCTATATCTTCGGTGAGCTGAGTGATACCGTGGTACAGCGTTATGCGGACGCAAGCTACTGTGCAAAGGACTACTACAAGAAGAACAAGGCGATTCAGGAAGCCGTGGATTTCATCACCGGCAAGGAACTGCTGGCACTGGGCGATGAAGAACGCCTGACACGCCTTTCCAAGGAGCTGATCGGCAAGGACTGGTTCATGACCTTCCCTGATTTTGATGATTATGTCAAGACACGCGAAAAGGCGTATGCAGACTATGAAAATCGCATGGAATGGGCAGAAAAGATGCTTGTGAATATTGCAATGGCAGGTTATTTTTCCTCCGACCGCACCATTGCTGAATACAACGATGATATCTGGAAACTTTGAGCTTCCGCAATGATCCCCCTCAGAACATGAGGGGGATTTTTGTATATCCTCCGCAAAACTGGCAATACTATGCATAGTTTGAAAAAGGAGGACATTCCATGTCAGTACAACATACACGCCGTATCCTTTCGCCTCTCAATGGCAGGGGGATCGCACTCGAACAAGTGCCCGATCCGGTCTTTTCCGAAAAGGTGCTCGGTGACGGCTGTGCCGTGATCCCTGCGGACGGAAAAATATACAGCCCCGTGGACGGCGTGATCTCCTCGATCGCAGAAACGCGCCACGCCTACGGCTTTATCGCTGACAACGGTCTGGAGATCCTCGTGCACTTCGGTCTGGAAAGCACGGCACTCAAAGGGGAGGGCTTCACTTCCCATGTCAAGGTCGGTGACCGCGTCAGGGCGGGCGAGCTTGTGGCAGAGGCGGATATTCCGTTCCTTCGTGAAAAAGGGATCGACATGACCACCCCCGTCATCATCACGGACGGCGCGGATGGTCTGGATCTGATCGCCGATGAAGGACAGCTCAGGGCAGG
>CALGTT010000237.1 GCA_937901485.1 uncultured Ruminococcus sp. | reverse complement strand
GACGCTTGACCGCGTAACCGCGCCCCTGATCGTACAGAAAGGCAGCGGCATTAACGATGACCTCAACGGCATTGAACGCAAGGTGGAATTTTCTATCAAGGAAATCGAAAATGACGCGGAGGTCGTACAGTCCCTTGCCAAGTGGAAGCGCATGGCACTGTATCGCTACAAGTACAATGCCGGCGAAGGTATCTACACGGATATGAACGCCATCCGCCGCGATGATGACACGGACAATGTGCATTCCATTTTCGTTGATCAGTGGGATTGGGAAAAGGTCATCAGCCGTGAGGAGCGCAATGTGGAATTTCTCAAGGATGCGGTCACTGCCATTGTCAAAGCGATCGCGTTTACCAAGCGCAAGGTGAACCTGCGCTATCCGGAGCTGAAAACAAAGATCTGTGATACGCCGTTTTTCATCACTGCGCAGGAGCTGGAGGATCTGTATCCGGACAAATCCGGCAAGGAACGCGAACGGCTCATCACCAAAGAGCACGGCACGGTGTTCATCATGCAGATCGGCGGCAAGCTGAAAAGCGGTCAGCCCCATGACGGTCGTGCGCCGGACTATGATGACTGGACGCTCAACGGCGACCTGCTGTTCTGGGATGAGGTGCTCGGCAGCGCACTGGAGATCTCCTCGATGGGCATCCGCGTGGATGCGCAGGCTTTGGAGGCGCAGCTCACCGAGAGGGATGCACTGGACAGATACCAGTATGACTATCACCGGATGATCCGTGACGGCATTCTTCCGCTGACCATCGGCGGCGGCATCGGACAGTCCCGTCTGTGTATGCTCCTGCTGGAAAAGGCGCATATCGGCGAGGTGCAGGCTTCTGTATGGCCGTCTGCAATGCTCGAAGAATGTGCGGCACACGGCATTACGCTGCTGTAATACAAAAACAACCGCTGGTTCACTTACGAACCAGCGGTTTTCTGTTATCTCTTTACGAAGTACTCCTCATACCAGACAAGGAACGTGTAGATCGTCCAGACCTTTCTCCAGTTGTCGGAATTGCCGCCGATGTACTCCTCCCAGATGCGCTTGACTTCGTCCATGTGGAAGAACTGCTCTGCAATCTCGCT
>CALGTT010000236.1 GCA_937901485.1 uncultured Ruminococcus sp. | reverse complement strand
CACTGTTTGATGAGGGCAGCTATAAGGAAATCGGTTCCTGTGTTATGGAGAAGGCAGCACCGGCAGGCGTTGTATGTGCATATGGCTACATCAACGGCAATCCGGCATATGCATTCGCACAGGATCAGAGCGCGGAATGCGGTGCAGTGGGCAATGCACAGGCGGAAAAGATCGCCAGAGTGTATGACCTCGCTTCCAGAACCGGTGATCCCGTTGTCGGCATTTTTGATTCCAACGGTGCGTTCATGGACGGTACGGCTGCTTCCCTCAATGCATACAGCATGATGATGAACAAGATCTCCGCTGTATCCGGCGTAGTGCCGCAGATCGCAGTGGTAGCAGGCCCGTGTGCCGGCAGCGCAGCAATGATGGCTTGCGCATTTGATTTTGTGATCATGACGGAGGATGCGGAGCTGTTCCTGACACCTTCCTTTGAGAAGGGGGCAGGCAGTGCAAAGGCAGCCGCAGCAAACGGCATTGCAGCTCTGACCGCTGCTGATGACAATGCAGCTCTTGCAAAGGCAAGAGAGCTGATCAATCTGCTCCCTGTCAACAACATGGCATCCGTTCCCTGCATGGAATATGATGCTCCGGCAGCCGCAGCAGGCAAGGATCTGAAGTCCGCTGTGGACGGCATTGCAGATGCAGGCAGCGTTGTGGAGCTGTTTGCAGATTATGCAGGTGCAGCATACACCGCACTGGCAACTGTGGAAGGCTCTACCGTTGCATTTGCCGCAACCAACAAGACACAGGACAAGCTGACAGAGGCTGACTGTGCAAAGCTGGCACGTTTTGTACGCACATGTGATGCGTTCTCCATTCCGGTGATCACACTGGTGGATACACTCGGCTTTGAGGGCAATTCCGAAACAGAGCTGACCGGCGCAGTCAAGGCACTGACCAGACTTGCAGGTACATATGCAGAAGCAACGACTCCCAAGATCGCTGTGGTCACAGGCAAGGCAGTCGGCCCTGTATTCGTGGCACTGGCTGGCAAGTACAGCAACGCTGACTTCACCTTTGCAGTGGACGGCGCATACATTGCACCGCTCGCGCCTGAGGCAGCAGTGGAATTCCTGTGGCATGACAAGCTTGCAGGTGCGGACAACCTTACAGCAAAGCGCACAGAGCTTGCTAAGGAGTACACCGACACACTGGCATCCGCAATGTCCGCTGCACAGATGGGCTGTGTGGATGAGATCGTGGCAGCCGCAGACCTGCGCAGCACTGTAGCAGGCGCACTGGCAATGATCGCTGACAAGCGCGTGACAAATCTCCCGAGAAAGCACAATAATCTCCCGTTCTGATTGATGTGAACGGATAAAATATAATGAATGGTGGTACTTACTATGAAAAGATTTAGTGTAACAGTAAACGGCAAGGCATATGATGTTGCAGTTGAGGAGATCGGCGCAGGCGCAGCAGCTCCGGCAGCAGCTCCGGCTCCGGCAGCAGCACCCGCTCCCGCAGCAGCTCCGGCTCCGGCGGCAGCTCCCGCAGCAGCAGGCGCAGGTGAGAAGGTTTCTGCACCGATGCCCGGCACGATCCTGGATGTCAAGGTTTCCAATGGTGCAAGCGTGACCAAGGGCCAGTGCATCATGATCCTCGAAGCAATGAAGATGGAGAATGAGATCGTTGCTCCCTGCGACGGTACGATCACAAGCATCACCGTACAGAAGGGCGCGACCGTAAACGCCGGCGATACTCTGGCAACAGTGGGCTAAGAGCCGATTCATTCAAAATCTTGAGAAAGGAAGATTTTACGGCAACGTAAAATTACGATAATTATGGCAAAGGTAAAAGTTACTGAAACCGTCCTGCGTGACGCACACCAGTCCCTGCTCGCAACCCGTATGCGCATGGATGAAATGCTCCCGATCCTGCCCCTGATGGACAAGGTGGGCTTCCATTCTGTAGAGTGCTGGGGCGGTGCAACATTTGACTCCTGTCTGCGCTTCCTGAATGAAGATCCGTGGGAGAGACTGCGCACCATCAAGAAGAACATGCCCAACACCAAGCTGCAGATGCTGTTCCGCGGTCAGAATATGCTGGGTTACCGTCACTATGCGGACGATGTTCTGGAATACTTCGTACAGAAGTCCGTTGCAAACGGTATTGATATCATCCGTATTTTCGACGCGCTCAATGACATGCGCAACCTCGAATCTGCTATCAAGGCAGCAAAGAAGGAAGGCGCACACACACAGATCGCGTTCTCCTATACACTGGGTGAAGTGTTCACAACTGACTACTATGTGGACTACGCGAAGAAGATCGAGGCAGCCGGTGCGGATTCCATCTGCATCAAGGACATGGCAGCTCTGCTGACTCCCTATGAGACAGAAAAGCTCGTGAAGGCTCTGAAGGCTGCTGTCAAGGTGCCGATCCAGCTCCACACACACTATACCTCCGGTCTGGCTTCCATGTGTCTGATGAAGGGCATTGAGGCAGGCGTGGATGTCATTGATACCGCAATGTCCCCGCTGGCTCTGGGTACATCCCATGCGCCGACAGAGTCCATGGTAGCAGCTCTGCAGGGTACGGAATATGACACAGGTCTGGATCTGGTACAGCTCACAGAGATCCGCGACTACTTCATGACACTTCGTGAGAAGTACATCAAGGAAGGTCTGCTCGATCCCAAGATGCTGGCAGTTGACGCAAATGCGCTGATCTATCAGGTTCCCGGCGGTATGCTGTCCAATCTGCTGTCCCAGCTCAAGCAGGCAGGCAAGGAGGATCAGCTGACTGAAGTACTCAAGGAAGTGCCGAGAGTGCGTAAGGATGCAGGTTTCCCGCCGCTGGTAACACCGTCCTCCCAGATCGTCGGTACACAGGCTGTATTCAATGTGATCATGGGTGAGCGTTACAAGATGGTCACCAAGGAATTCAAGGGACTGGTTCGCGGCGAATACGGTCAGACACCCGTGCCGATCGATCCGGATTTCCGCAAGAAGATCATCGGCGACGAATCCCCGATCGACTGCCGCCCGGCAGATCTGATCGAGCCGGAGCTGGAGAAGCTGCGCAAGGAATGTGCAGAGTGGACAGAGCAGGAAGAAGACGTTCTGAGCTATGCACAGTTCGGTCAGGTTGCTGTCAAGTTCTTCGAGAACCGCCGCAACGCAAAGTTCGGTCTCGATGGCAAGCATGGTGACGCTGCAAAGCAGGTTCATCCCGTCTAAGCGAAGAATCTGCGCCTATGATTTGCTCCCAATGCACCTTCAGTGCAAAGGTCACAGAGTAATTAGAAATTTTAAGCGACAGTCTGCCATTTCCTTTCGGGGGATGGCAGACTTTTATGGACGCAGTGGTTTTGCTTCCTGCAGCCTGCCCAAGAATGGATCGCTCTGCGATCTTAGCGTTTTGCCTTTGCCCCATCGGGGCATTGGCAAAACGGCTCGGGATTCCAAAGGGATTCCATCCCTTT
>CALGTT010000235.1 GCA_937901485.1 uncultured Ruminococcus sp. | reverse complement strand
AAAAGCAACTGAAAGATACCTTTAAAAATAAAACTGTGCTGATTCAGTTTGTGATGTTTCCGGTATAAACCGTCATCATGGAAAATGCGGTGGCCTTTTTCGTGATCTGCTTTGTCACCACCATCGTGACCTATGCAGCCGGACTGAAAACCGTGGATTTCGTGGTCGAAGGCTTTGACCGTTCCAAGGAAGTGATGATCGTCACGGATAAAGCAGAGAAGATCAGCAAGGCACTGATGAAGGAATTTGACTGTGGTACAACGAAAATTGCCGCATTGGGCGGCTATTCCAACGCGGAAAAAACGATGATTTATTTTGTTGTGAACCGTTTCCAGATTTCCAGAATGCGTAATATCATCCATACCATCGACCCGAAAGCGTTTGTAACGATCAGTGACGTGGCGGATGTGTTCAAAGCCAACGATTAACACGGCACAGGGAACGTTCGGATGTAAAAAATCTTCCCACAATTTTGTCTATTTTACCAGTTGACTTTTCCCCAAAAATCGTGTATAATATAATTGCAGGTAGAAATACGCTGTATACCTATGTAACCGAATTTACGTTTAAGCGACATGTAATGTCGTCGGTCATAGGGGCCGCCTTAGGGCGGCTTTTTTTGTACAAGGATGGATCACAAATGATGGAAAACAGAAAGAATCTCTACGTTTTCTCCGATGAATCGGGCGTTTTCGATGTCAGACACAACCAGTTCTATGTCTACGGCGGTCTGATCTTCCTCGACCATGCGTCCAAGGATCTCTGCATCCGCAAATACCTCAATATTGAACGCATGATCCGAAAAAACGCCGACTATCCGCCCGATGCCGAGCTGAAAGCGTGCAAGATCACCAATCACGAAAAATACAAGCTGTACAAATCCCTGAAAAACTGCATCATCTTCGGTGCGGTCATTTTGCAGGAAACAGTCAACGCCAATATCTTCGAGGATAAGAAAAGCAAACAGCGTTACCTCGATTATGTCTACAAGATCGCCCTGCGCCGTGCCTTTGAACGGATGATGAAGGACGGACTCATCACCAAGGACGGCGTGGAGAATATCTATATTTTTGCGGATGAGCATTCCACCGCAACCAACGGAAAATACGAGCTTCGTGAAGCTCTTGAACAGGAGTTCAAAAGAGGTACGTTCAATCAGAACTACCAGCACTTCTACCCGCCCGTTTTCTCCGACCTCAACCTCGTTGAGCTGAACCTCTGCGATTCCTCCACCAAACCCCTCATCCGCGCCGCGGATATCATCGCCAACAATATTTATTATAAATGTGTCAATAACATTCCCTTTGCACAGGATCCCAATACCTACATCACTTACTTTCAGTAAGAACGCGGTCCGTCTGTGCATCACTTTCACACTTATCATAAAATGATCACAGTAATTCAGCAAAAATTAATAAAAAAGCCCTTGCAATCCGGTGTGATCTATGGTATACTATAGTAATGATGCTAGAAGCTGTTCCCATTTACAGCTTGTGAACACGCTATGCAGATCAGTCAGGAGGTATTTATTATGTCATTTTTGGATAAATTGAGCGCGAATGTGACGAATGTCGGCAGAACCGTTTCTCAGAAGACAAAGAACTTTTCCGAGGCAAGCAGCCTGACCAGCGAACAGCGCGTGGAAAAACGCCATATTCAGGATACAATGAATGAGATCGCAAGACTCTATTTTGAAAAGCACAAGGACGATCCGGATGCGGAATTTGCAAACCTGATCGCATCCATCAAGGCTTCCGAAAAACGCATTGCCGAGCTTCAGGCACAGATCGAGGAGATCCGTGCAAGAGAGCCGGAGCTTGTGAATATCCCCGAAGAGCCGAGAGTGCAGAAAACTCCTACAGCTATGGTTTGTATGCAGTGCGGTCATTCCTACCCTGCCGGTGAAACGACCTGCAAGAACTGCGGCTACCAGCTCATTCCCCAGCACGGCAATCCCCACAGGGATGCACCTGCACAGCCCCAGACCGTTGCGGAAAACTGGTATTCCACCGAGGAAAATAATACCCCCGCACAGCCGGACGCGCCCGTGCAGAAGGATGCTCCCGCGGATGATGCATCTGTAAAGTCCGATGCACCTGCTGAGCAGAAGTCTGAACAGAATGCAAGCCGTTTCTGCGCTTACTGCGGCAAGCCCTGCACACCCGGTCAGGTGTTCTGCGCAAACTGCGGCAAGAAGCTGTAATCCACAGCCCCCGATTCTAACAGAAAGGATTAGCCGAACGCATCGGCGGTGATAATACATGTCTGAAAAGAATATACATATTGCTGTCATCGTTTCCACCATTGACGAGGAGTATCAGAGCGATATTCTGAGCGGCATCCGGCAGTATGCATTTGCCAACCGCATTACGCTTGAGCATTTTGTTGCATTCGGCAATGTCGGCGGTGACATGCGCCATGATACCGGTGAATACAATATTTTCAACCTTGCCAATTTCAAGCGGTTTGACGGCGTGATCCTTGTGATCAATACGATCCAGCTTGCGGACAGTATGGAAAATGTCATTGCAAGGGTGCGCAGTGCAGGAATTCCGGCGGTTTTCATCGACAAGGATGTACCGGATTTCTACACCATCGGCATCGACAATGAAACCGCAATGGTCAATATGGTGGAGCACTTCATTGTGCACCACGGCTTTACCCGACTCAATTTCGTGTCCGGCCCTGCGGACAATGTGGAAAGCCAGCTGCGCCTGAAGGCGTACTGCGAAACGCTGAAAAAGCACGGCATTCCCGTGGAGGGAGAGCGCATCTATCACGGCAATTTCATGTCCAAGGACGGCACGGATGCAGTCCATGCATTCCGCCAGTCCACGCTGGAATTTCCGCAGGCGATCATCTGCTCGAATGACCTGATGGCGATTGCGGCAATGAATGCCCTGACGCAGAACGGTATCCGCGTGCCGGAGGATGTTGCAGTTTCCGGCTTTGACTACATTTATAATGGGCGGAATTTCGCGCCCTCTCTGACAACGATCAGCCGTCCGCTGGAGCGTGCCGGTCAGCTTGCTTGTCAGACCATCGTCAACGAACTGCGCGGCATCCCGCAGGAGCGAAGCACCATTCTGGATACAAAATGCATGTTTTCCCATAGCTGCGGCTGTAATGAAGCACCGCAGATGGACATTGACGAATTCAAAAAGCGCAATTTCAATGTGCTGGAACACTATACAAATGACATTTCCCTTGTGCGGCGCATGGGCTCTGCACTGACGGAATGTGACAATCTTGACGAGATCACGGTCGCTCTGCGGCGTTTCATTCCGGAGATGGACTGCAAGGAATTCTATCTCTGCCTGTGCGACGGCTGGAAACAGAGCCTGATGATGGACGAAAGCGAGGAGTACTACCTGATGCACATACTCTCCCCGAATACCTTCATCGTGTCGGGCTTCGGAGAATCGGTGCAGGTACCGCTTGCCTACAAAAACGGCGAATTTTCCAATATGGATGAGTTTCCGGTTTCGGAAATGCTTCCGGGATTGTTTGACGAGGAGAATGAACCGGGCAATTATTACTTTGCGCCCCTGCATTTCCGTGAACGCTGCATCGGCTACTGCGTCATGAAGGACAGCGGATTCCCGACGCACAGCAAGCTGTTCCATAACGCGATACTGAACATCTCCAATGCACTGGAAAGCGTGCGCAAGATCATCTGCCTTGACAGGGTGACACAGAAGCTCAATCGTTTGTATACGATCGATCCGCTTGCAAACCTCAACAACCGCAACGGCTTCCGCATCAGCACACAGCAGCTCTACAGCTATTGCATTAATACGAAAAAACCCGTCATGCTGATGTTTTTGGATATGGATGGTCTGAAGATGATCAACGACACCTACGGGCACAAGGATGGTGACAATGCCATTATTGCAATGGCGGATGCCCTGCGCGTTGCCTGCACGGGCGGCGAGATCTGCTGTCGGTTCGGCGGCGATGAGTTCATCGTCTTTGCCGCGGATTACACGGAGGAGCGTGCAAAGATCCTGAAACACAGCATTGAGCAGGTTCTGGAGGAGATCAATGCTTCCAGTAATTTGCCATATCCCATTGCCGCAAGTATTGGTTATCACATCGCTGTTCCGGAACGGGGCGTTGACCTGTTCCAGCTCGCAACGATCGCCGATAACATTATGTATGCGGAGAAGAAAAAGAAGAAAACGTCCCGATATCTAAAACGCCGTACGGAACTTCCGGTATTATCTTCCTCCTTGCAGAGGGAGCAGAATGCGGCTGAGGCTGCTTCTGAAACTGCCGCGGAGGAATCCTGACCGCTTTATGCGCGTGCGTGTTCTGTCCCTCCCGTGCGGCTGAGGGATGGAACGATTACAGATTATAAAACCGCCTGTTCCCAACGGGCGGTTTTCTGCAATATCTTCGGGCATACTACCCGCAGGAGGAATGCATATGTACGAAAAGATCAGAAATTACGCAGTCACCGGCATTCTTGGCGGACTGCTTGCGGCACTTGCCCTCTGGTGCTGGCTTGGAAAGGATGCGGATTTCTCCGACAGCGAGCGCAGAGTGCTTGCCAAGATGCCGGAATTTTCCCGAAAAACCGTACTTTCCGGCAGCTTCATGACGGATTTTGAAACCTACGCCATGGACCAGTTCCCGATGCGCGGCAAATTCCGGACGCTCCAGAGTGCGGCAAAGCTCGGAGTATTTGCGCAGTCGGATATGGGGGGACTCTACATGCAGGACGGCTATCTTGCACAAATGCAGTACCCCCTCTCCCAGCCCATGCTTGACCATGCGGGGGAACGTTTCCGCTGGATCTACGACACCTATCTTGCAGACAGCGGCTCTCCGGTTTATTGTTCCATCGTGCCGGACAAGCATTATTTTCTGGCGCAGGACAGCGGCAGGCTTTCGCTGGACTATGCGCAGCTGACGGCAGAAATGTGCAGACAAACGGAATATATGCAGTATATCGACATTTTCCCGTATCTGGAGATCACCGACTACTACCGCACAGACACCCACTGGCGGCAGGAATGCATCGGGGATATCGCGCAGGTGCTTGCAATGGCAATGGGCACGCGGCTTTCGGGGGAGTACGATTCGCAGGAGCTTGACCAGCCGTTTTATGGTGTGTATTACGGGCAGCTTGCACTTCCGGTCAAGCCGGATGTGCTGTACTACCGGACAAATCCGATGCTGGAACAGTGCACGGTGACGAGCTTCAACACGGGAATGCCCAAGACTGCGGCGATGTACGACATGGAAAAGGCGGCTGGACGCGATCCCTACGAAATGTTCCTCGGCGGTGCGGACGCGCTGCTCACGATCGAAAACCCAGATGCTTCGACCAATAAGGAACTGATCGTGTTCCGCGATTCGTTCGGCAGCAGTCTTGCCCCCCTGCTGGCGGAGGGCTATCGGAAAATCACGCTTGTGGATATCCGCTATGTACAGCCGCAGATGCTGGGGAATCTGGTGGAATTCAAGGGTCAGGATGTGCTGTTTCTGTACAGCACGCTGATTCTGAACAATAGTCTTGCGCTGAAATGAAAGAACGCTCCATCCTTTCGGGGGATGGAGCGTTTTCCTATGTATATCGGCATTATTCCACGGTAAGAAGCTCTACCATGAACTGATCTTCCGTTTCCGCCGCGGCGGATGCCCTGCCGTCCTTGTAGCTGACATGGAGCAGGTAGGAAACCAGATTCTTGCTTTCCGGATCTTCATAATGGTACTTGTAGGTTTCCACAATGCCCTCACTGGTGTACTTGATGCGCAGGGGCGCAAAGCCCACATATTCCTGCACAGCCTTGGAATCCATACCGGTATTGATGCGTGTTGCGTCGATATGTTCCTTGACCTTTGTGCCCGTACCATAAGTATTGAGCTGGGTGTAGTCAAAATACGACACCTCGGTGATGACATTGTTTGATGTTCCCGTAAAGATCACCCACTGCGGCACAGAAACACCGTAGACCTCCACAGTTTTCTTGCTTTCCGTCAGCAGGCTGTAGCCCTGTGAGAATGCAGCGGCATTCACATAGGCGCAGTCAGAGCCGGCAATGAGCTTGACGCGTGTGTATTTTTCCGCAGTTTCGGGGCTGACACCGATCTGCTCGGACAGCGACTGTGCATAGCGTGCGCCGTCATTCTTCCACTGACCGACCTTCACGGAGATCAGTACGATGATTGCAATGACTACGATCACGGCAAATAATACTGCGGCGGCACGAGGAGAGAAACGCAGTTTTACCTTCCTCGGATGTTGATGGCGGTCATTGGTTGTCTGTGGCATAATAGTTTCCTCCTTTTATGAATTTTTATGTGAGGGATGTTGTTCCTCTCATTTCTGTCAAGAATGTTCTGCTTTGCAGTCCTAACGTTTTCCCTTTGTCCCCGCAGGGGGCAATGAGAAAACGCCATGGGATTCCAAAGGGATCACATCCCTTTGGCAGGGGGGGGACAGCGTCCCCCACTTACAGATTCAGTAAATGACGATCCAGCATCTCCTGCGCGGCAAGCATCACACCGATGCGGCTGCTGTTGTAGCTGATGCCGCCCTGCATCCATGCGGCATAGGGTTCGCGAAGCGGCGCATCTGCGGAAAGCTCGATGGATGCACCCATGGTGAACGCGCCTGCCGCCATGATGACCTGACTCGAATAGCCGGGCATGTCCCACGGTTCGGGCACGACATAGGCATCGACCGGCGAGCCTTTCTGGATGCCCTGACAGAATGCGACCAGATTTTCCGCATTCTCAAGCTGGAGTGCCGTCACGATATCGCCGCGCGGCTCACCGGCTCTGGGGGTGCACGCAAAGCCCAGCAGTGTGAACAGCTCCGCGGCAAAAGCAGCGGTTTTCAGGGCATTTGCGGTGATGTCCGGTGCTAAGTACAGTCCCTGGAACATTTCGCGGTTCATATCCATCGTGCAGCCGACCTCCTTGCCCATGCCCACGCAGGTCAGGCGATAGGCGCAAAGCTCGACCAGCTTTGCAGAGCCTGCGATATAGCCGCCGGTTCTGGCAATGCCGCCGCCGGCGTTCTTGATGAGCGAACCAATGATGATATCCGCGCCCACATCCGTCGGCTCTCTGTCTTCAACGAATTCACCGTAGCAGTTATCCACCATGATGATCGCGTCCGGATTGCCCTTCCGGACTGCCTTTACCATCTCCGCGATGTCGCCGACCGTGAACGCGCGGCGCAGGGAATAGCCCCTTGACCGCTGGATATAGGCAATTTTCGCGCCCCTGACAGCCTCCGGAATCGCGTCAAGATCGGCTCTGCCGTCGGGGAGCAGATCCACCTGTCCATAGGTCACACCGTAATCGGCAAGGCTGCCGTTTCCGGCATCGCCCGCAATGCCGATGACTTCTTCGAGCGTATCATAGGGCTTTCCGGTGATGGAAACCATCTTATCCCCCGAACGCAGTACGCCGAACAGTGCCACGGACAGCGCATGTGTGCCGGACACGAAATTGTGGCGCACGAGCGCGTCCTCCGTGCCCATGACCTGCGCCCACACCTTGTCGAGCGTTTCGCGTCCGAGATCGCCGTAGCCGTAGCCCGTGCTTCCGGCAAAACACGCCTCACTCACCCGATTTTCGGCAAAAGCCGACAGCACCTTTGCCGCATTGTGCCGCGCATTGCGGTCGATCTCCGCAAAGCACGCCGCACAATTCTGCTCTGCCTGCTCCGCAAGTGCCAGAATACGGGCATCTATCTGAAAATAATCACGAATTCCCATTGTCTAAACGACCTTTCTGTAAATTATCCTTTTCCTGCTCCATCCGTTCGAGCACATATTCCGTTTCCAGAGCTTTGAAGCCGATCTCACGGTAAAAGCTCTCGCGCACATCGAGTGCGTACAGCACCGCCGTCTTGCCGAACTGTGCCAGAAAACCAGCCAGCCAGCGCAGGAAAATGCGTGCATGTCCCAGACCGCGTGCTTCGGGACGAGTCGCGACCTGTCCGACCAGCACATGGTTGTCAATGTCAAACATGATGCTTGCGGTGGTATCCTTTTTGTACGTCATCACGCGGCTCACCCCATGCCGGCAGCGATGGGAAGTGTCCGTCAGCCAGAGCGCGTAGTCCTGCAAATTCGGGAAGCCTGCCGAGAGGATCTCATAGACCTCTGCCAGCGGCGGATGGAAATCCACGGCTTCCTCGGCATCCACGCTCACCTCGTCCGGCACAAGCTCGAACATCGTCCGGTGCAGACTGCGGTAATCCGGCAGACGCTCGGCAAGCATCGTGCGCACGGGTTCGTTGCATTCCACGCGGAACGGCTGGTGCATTTGCAGGAATACTGCCAGATCCTCCGCGTCCGATTCCTGCACATTGCAGATGAGCACGGTATCATTCAGGCGGAGCATCACACCTGCATCCCCCACGGCATAGAACTGACAGAAGGAATACTGCAAACCATAGGCTTTATAATAGGAATACATCTTCCGTCCGCGCCAGCTCTGCCGCAGAAGCTCCGTGTTCAGCTCGCTGTCAATTTCAAATTGTCTTATCATAATTCTTCCATTTTCTCCAGAAGTTTTGCCGTCAGATTCAGGCAGTCCTCCATATCGCTCACCTGCGCCACGCACGAGGGCGAATGCAGGCATCTGCACGGTACGGAAATGGCAAGCGTCCGCACACCGCCGCGGGACACATGCACCGCGCCTGCGTCATTGCCGCCGGCAATGCGGCTCTTGGTCTGGCAGGGAATGCCGTTTTCCTCCGCGATCGCAAACGCCATCCGGTACAGCTCCTTGTCATAGATCGTCGATCTGTCCATGAAGGACACGACCGGGCCGCCGCCGAGTCTGCACACTGCCGCATCCCCTGTCACGCCGTCAAGATCTGCGGCTGTGGTCGCTTCGAGGATCAGCGCGAAATCGGGGTTGATCGTGTATGCCGCCGCACGGCTGCCGCGCAGTCCGCCCTCCTCCTGTACGAAGAACGCAAACCACATATCATAGGGAAGCTCCTGTTCAAGAAGCTCCAGCATCACTGCACAGCCGAAACGGTCGTCAATTGCCTTTGCCGTCACTCTGCCGCCGCCGAGGGAGGTGTATTCGCCCATGAAATAGATGCTGTCGCCGGGGGATACAAAGCGTTTTGCATCCTCCGCATCCTTTGCGCCGATATCGGCATAGAGCGCGTCCATTTTCGGTTTTTCATCGCGCTGTGCGGCCGAAAGCAGGTGGATGGGCGCTGCGCCGATCACGCCGGGGAGCTTCTGCGTTCCGACCATGACATTTCTGCCGAGCACGACGTCCGCATCCACGCCGCCGACTGCGGCGATCGAGAGCGTACCGTCCGCGCGGATGCCCGTCACAATCAGCCCGACCTCGTCCATGTGCGCACCGAGCATCACCGTTTGATCCGGCGTATTTCTGCCCTTTTTGTGCACGAGAAGATTACCAAGGGGATCGGTTTTCATCTCCAGAATATCGGGGCACTGCCCGATTTTTTCCATCAGATATTCACGCACGGCATCCTCATCGCCGGAAACGCCGCAGATCGTGCATAATTCTTCCAGATATTTCAGCATTCCGTGCACCTCCTCAGATAGGCAGCGATCAGCTCGCCCGTCATCGCAACATCCTTCAGCGAAATGATCTCCGCAGGCGTGTGCATGTAGCGCAGCGGAATGGATACCGTGCACGCCTTCACACCGCCGCGGCACACAGAAAACTGGTCCGCATTTGTGCCGGTCGTGCCTGCCATCACTTCATACTGCCACGGAATGCCGCTGGCATCCGCAGCCTCACACAGTCCCTTGGTCACGGACTTCGAAAGTGACGGAGAGAAGCCGATCATCGGGCCTTCGCCCATCTTTCCGGTCTTTGTTTCGCTGTCACCGAGATTGCGCGCAAAGCTCACATCCACCGCAAGGGCAATGTCGGGATCTGCCGCATAACAGCCGATCTTTGCGCCGCGCTCGCCGACCTCCTCCTGTGTGGAGAACAGCACTGTCACGCGGCAGGGAAGCTCTTCGTCCTTGACGCTGTGCAGTGCGCTGAGAATTGCCGCAACGCCGCAGCGGTCATCCAGTGCGGGGGAGGTGAAGCGTCCGCCGAGCATCCGTGCGATGTGTCCGGCAAAGGTCACGCTGTCACCGGGGGAGAGGATCTGCCGCAGCTCCTCGGCATCGAAGCCGGTGTCAATGCGGATATCCTCGAATTTCTGTACTTTTTCGTCACCATCCGAAAGGTGGGGCGGCATGGCGCACACCACGCCGTCAATGCATTCGCGCCCGTGCAGGTGCACCCTCTGCGCCGGCAGGAGTCTGCGGTCGATGCCGCCGACATTGCCGACGGTCACAAAGCCGTCATCCGTGATGCTCGTGACCACCATGCCGATCTGATCGATGTGGGCATCGAGCAGAACATGGGGCGCGTCGGGATCGGTACTGCCGCATGTGCCGACGACGTTCCCGTGGGAGATGTGCGTATCGGGGCAGTAGAGCTTGAGGAATTCCGCCGCTGTTGCTGCCGCCGTGCCCTCATCTCCGGAAATGCCCGTCACCCGGCAAAGGGCGGTGAGCATGTCTGCGATGATCTGTGTTTTCATTCGTTCAGCTCCTTTACCAGACGCTTGTAATGCTGACCGCGCACCTCAAAATTCGGGTAGAGGTCAAAGCTTGCACAGGCAGGGGAAAGCGTCACGATATCGCCGTTTTTCGCTTCCTGCGCTGCCAGCTCCACGGCATGTTCCATCGAATTTGCGTGGAGGATCTTCAGTGCGGACGGATCATAATTCTTTGCCGCCGTCACTGCCGCCTCGATCTTCGGGGCGGTCGCGCCCATGAGAATGAGCGTTTTCACGCGGTCGCAGACGGTTTCTGCCATCGGCTCAAAGGGGATCTTCTTATCATAGCCGCCGGCAAGGACGATGATCTTCTGTTCAAAGCTGCGCAGACCTGCCAGCACTCTTGTGGGGCTTGTCGCGATGCTGTCATTGTACCATCTCACGCCCTTGACCTCGCGGACGAATTCGATACGATGCTCCACGCCGCCGAATTCCTTTGCCACCTTGACAAAATCGGCGATCTCCACCTCACCCCAGAGCACTGCGATCACGCCGAGAAAGTTCTCGACATTGTGCATACCGGGGATGCGGATGTCATCCTTGTGAACAACGGGCGTGATCTCGCCCTTTTCGATATAGCAGAGCATTCCGTCCTCACGCAGGAACGCACCGCGTTCGGGCATTTCGCGTCTTGTGAACCAGCAGAGCTTGCCGCGCACCAGCGGTGCAAGAGCCTTTGTGCCCTCGTTGTCGAGGTTGAGGACGGTGCGCGAGAATCCGTTCTGGTGGGTGATGAGGTTCGTCTTGCATTCGGTGTACTCCTCCATCGTGCCGTGGACATCGAGGTGATTGGGGGTGATGTTGGTGATGAGCGCGGTATCGGGGGACTTGCGCATGGAGATGAGCTGGAAGCTCGACAGCTCGACCACTGCCGCATCATCCTCGGAGATCTGCTCGATGATGGGGAGCAGTGCGCGTCCGATATTGCCGCCCTTGTGGACGGTTTTTCCCGATGCCGCGAGAATTTCGGCAATCAGGGTAGTGGAGGTGGACTTGCCGTCCGAGCCTGTGACTGCATAGATCCTGCAGGGGCACAGGTCAAAGAAGGTTTC
>CALGTT010000234.1 GCA_937901485.1 uncultured Ruminococcus sp. | reverse complement strand
GTTCACAATCGTACGGCACAACTCTCCACCCAGCTCTTCGGGAGCAGTGCGGAAAGCCAGAAAAACGGACTGCCGAACAGGTAGAAGGAATAGGAGCCGATCAGACTGCCGCCGAGATCCGTGTACCAGTTCCAGCCGAACTGACCATTTCTCACTGCATCATTGGCAAGCTCATAGAACGGGAGCTGCTGGGACACAAAATCGCCGTAATAGATGAAGTAGCCCCGATCCATAATGAGCAGGGGGAGCAGGACGATCATCAGGGAGAGAAAGCCCAGCCCGAACGCCAGCGCATACTTTTCACTTGTTTTTTTGCCAAGAATTTTGGGGAAAGCTGTTCCCATGGGATCAAAACCTCCAGACCGGCAACTTTTCCGATGCTGCCGCATAGAATGATAATGCACTCAGAGTGTGCTTGAGGATAACTCAACGAGATTGACGGAAATGCCGCTTTCGCAAACGTCGATCAGTGCAAAGCCCGGACGCTTGCCGTCACGCGGCGCACCAAGACTGCCGGGATTGACGATGTAGATGCCGTCCTCGTACCTGCATTCGCGCATGTGGGTGTGACCGTACAGGATGATGTCTGCGTGCACTTCCCTTCCCTCATAGCGGATGCGGTTCGTGCCGTATTTCACCTGATACGCATCTCCGTGTGCGGCAAAGATCTTGTGCCCGTGCGGAAGTGTCATTACAAACTGATTGCGCGTGGGATCGACCAGAAATCCGCTGTCGCAGTTGCCTTTCAGGTAGTGGAATTTTTCTTTCAGCTCCGGATGGCTCATCAGAAAGGCGTGCACCTCTCGTTCGCCGTCGCCAAGATGGATGTACATGTCCGCGTCAGGCTGCTTTTGCATGACCAGTTCAAGCACACGGCGCATTCCGTGGGAATCGGACATTACAACAATTTTCATTCACAAACCTCCTTCAATGTCTAATCCTTTATATTATAACATAAACTGTAAAAAAAAACAATACAGTTTTGCAGAAAGAAAGGTGTTTTTTTATGAACGAACCGAAAAATTCACAATTCAGCGGTCAGAATCTCAATGGACTGCTTCAGGCAGTCAGCAAAAAACTGGGAATTCCGCCCGAACAGCTGCGGCAGGAGCTGGAATCCGGCAAATTCGATAACGCCCTGCGGAACATGAACGGTGCGGATGCGCAGAAATTCCAGCAGGCGATCCGCAATCCGCAGATCGTAGAAAAGCTCATGAGCGCACCGCAGGCAAAGGCACTCTATGAAAAGCTGACCGGCGGAAAACAGTAATGGAGGATATGTTCGGAAAAATGCAGGAGCTGCTCTCCGATCCGGAAAGCATGAAACAGCTTTCCGAGCTTGCACAGATGCTCCGTACAGAAACGGACGGGGCATCTGCGCCGCCTGCGGAGGACGCACCCTGCGAAACTGCTGACAACGGCGGCGGACTGCCCTTTGATCCGATGCTGCTGATGAAGCTCGGTGAGCTGTGGCAGAACAGCCAGAAGCAGGACGAGAATACCGCGCTGCTTCTGGCACTGCGTCCCCATCTGCGGTCGGAACGGCGTGAAAAGGTGGACAGGGCGGTCAGACTCCTGCGGCTGATGACGGTCTGGAAGACGCTCAAGGAAAGCGGAATGCTGCAAAATTTCTTGTAAAGGCGGTGGAAACATGCCACACTATCCCCAGCAGAATTTCAATGCGATGCGGCAGGATGCCATACGGCGTTCACGGGAGATGCAGCGGCGTGCCGGAATGCATCCTGCACCGCCGTCCAAGCCCGAACCGCCGCCCCAGATCACAGAGCCGCCGTCCCCGTCTGCCGGTTCTGCACTGCCGCAGGAATTACAGGGGCTTTTGCATGGCTGGGACAGCGAACGGATGGCACTGCTGGGACTGCTGTACATATTATACAAGGATGGTGCAGATGCCAGACTGCTGCTGGCGATCGCGTATATCCTGTTATAACGCTAAGGAGAAAATCTATGGAATGGATCACACAAAACAGTCATTTGTTATTTTACGCCGGTGCCGCACTCATCCTGCTGCTGTTCTATCTCCGCAGACGCAGACGGCGCGTCCGCACCTTTCTGCTCGGCGGCACGAGCGGGCTTGCGTCACTCATCCTGCTCAACCGCTTTGGTGATGTCATTGGCTTTGCGCCGACGCTCTGCTGGTTCAATCTTGCAGTGTCGGTGTTCCTTGGCATTCCGGGGGTGGTCATGCTGTATCTTGCGGAGATCTTTCTGACATAAAAAAGGCGGAGGGTTGCCCCTCCGCCTTTACAAGGTAAGTAAAAACTTACTTCAGCTCGATTGTTGCGCCAGCTTCTTCCAGCTTAGCCTTCAGCTCTTCAGCCTCTGCCTTAGCAACGCCTTCCTTCAGAGTCTTCGGAACGCCTTCTACAGCTTCCTTAGCTTCCTTCAGGCCCAGACCGAGAACGTCCTTAACAGCCTTGATAACGCCCATCTTCTTATCACCGAAGGATGTCATTACTACGTCGAACTCAGTCTTCTCCTCAGCTGCTGCTGCTGCGCCGCCTGCTGCCGGTGCTGCTGCTACTGCTGCAGTTACGCCGAATTCTTCCTGAATAGCCTCAACCAGTTCAGCCAGTTCCAGAACTGTGAGAGCCTTGATATCTTCAATAAACTTCATTGTCTTCTCAGATGCCATGATAATTAACTCCTTTTAATTAAATTTTGTCATGCGTAACGCCCATGCACTGCGGGCAGAACATACTGCCATTGAAACATGTTTTGGATGCTCACGCTGCAAGTTTCAAAGAACTTATGCAGCCTCGCCATCCTTGTCCACAACTGCCTGCAGCAGCGCAGCCAGCTTCTGAATCGGACCCTGCAGGGAACCAACGAGCTGTGCGAGCAGAACATCTCTGGACGGAATCTTGGACAGAGCCTTGATCTTATCAGCATCAAAGTACTCGCCCTCAACGCAGCCTGCCTTCAGAACGAAGTTTTCGTTCTTTTCAGCGAATTCACCCAGAATTCTTGCAGGTGCTGTCTGGTCATCGTTGGAAATTGCGATTGCTGTTGTACCGTTCAGTACATCATCAAAGCATTCCATACCGATGTTGTGGAACGCAAACTTCAGCATAGAGTTCTTCTCAACGAAGTAGCTGACATTTGCTTCACGCAGCTCACGACGCAGCTTTGTATCGTCTGCAACTGTGATACCCTTGTAGTCAACGAGAACGCAGGATACGCTGTTCTTCAGCAGTTCGGTCAGCTCTTCAACTCTTGCCTTCTTGGATTCCAGAACCTTTGCACTCGGCATTTACATTCACCTCCGATTGAAATATCAGCTTTCGCTGTACATCGTATCGGGAATACAAAAAACTCCCTTCATGTCCTAAAGAACACAAAGAGAGGGGGTAATCATTACCGCTTGCACTCCTCGGTTGGATTTACGGCTTGCGCCACCAACTGTCTTTAGAATACGACTTTATTAGTATAGCATACTTTCAATTGTTTGTCAAGTGTTTTTTTCAAATTTTCTTAATTTTTTCGCAGACAATGCGGCGGCTTTTGCAAAATCCGCCCCCTCCCCCGCAAGCGGGGGAGGAATCAGCGGGGGTTGCACCCCCGAATCCCGCTTTTTTTAAGGGGCTGCCGCCCCTTGAACCCCGTTTCTGCTTGCGAAAGGGAAAACGTGGAGAATATCTGCAAGCCTGCTTTTAAACTAATGTCCCCTGTTTTTCAAATACAGCGTATCAACGGTATGGAGGCAAAGGTCATTCTTTCTCCACCTCAAACAATTCCGGCGGATACAAATAGTCCTCGCCGCTGTCGTCCACGATGCGGAACCAGCCTTTTTCTACGGAAAGCACCTTGTAACGCTGTCCGTTTGTGAGCTGCAGAAAGCTGGCGTGTCCGATGCATCTTACCCACATGTTTTCAGAATGCGCCGCCCCCTGTGTCAGGTCGATCACGGACGGCGCGTTTCTGCGTCTGCGGAGATTCTCCTCCTTGCGCGTTCTGCCGTCGGCGATCAGAGAACGCAGTGCGTCTTCATCCGCATCCGCCAGAGCCGCACGGTATTCCTGCAAATTGGCAAGCAGGACATCCAGCTCACCGAGCAGACTCTCACGGTTTTCAAGAAAAAGCATCGTCCACATATCCTCGTTCATGGTCGCAATACGCGTCATGTCGTGAAAACTGCCGCCGGAAAATCCGCTTTCCAGCTCGATCACGGGACTTTTCACATAGGCACTTGACACGATGTGCGCAAGCTGTGAGGTATACGCGATCATGCGGTCATGCATCTCCGGCGTGGTGATGACGAACCGGCGGAATCCGATCTGATGGGCGAAATTCTTCACCTGTGCCACAACAGCCTTCGGAGTTTCCGGCAGCGGTGTGAGGATGAAATTCGCGCCCTGAAAGAGATTTTCATCCGATGCCTCAAAACCGAACCGCTCCTTGCCTGCCATCGGGTGTGTGCCGAGGAAGTGCACGCCGTGCTGTGCGCAGAGTTTTCCCAGTATTTCGGGGATTTCGCCCTTAACACCTGCCACATCCATCACGATCGTTCCGGCAGTCATGGTCTGCACATGTGCCATCACCCATTTGCGGACGATCTCCGGATAGAGTGCCACTACGATCAGATCAAAGCCGCTGCAATCCTCCGTCACTACGCCGTCAATGACACGCTGGTGCAGTGCCTGCTCCAGAACTGCGGCATTTTTATCACAGCCATAAACGCTGTGCTCTGTAAAGCTATGCAGTGCCTTGCAGATCGAACCGCCGATCAGACCGAGTCCGACAACCAGAATCTTCATCATTCATCCTCCTTATACACCCTCCGCGTGCTCCGAAATGTTTCGGATGCGCACGATCTGATAGTGCTCACCATTCTGCTGCACCGTGATCTCCATCGTCTTTTCCTCAAGTGTGTCAAAATTCTCCGATCGCTGCTGCCACTGGGCAGTATCACCGCGGTAGCTGACAGTGATCGTGTAGACATCATCCGCACGGCGGATCTCTGCAATATCCGGCGCATAGGAGAAGATCATGGGGGATGCCGGCACGTTGTAGCAGCCGGAGGTTTCGTCATAATAGAACATTTCGCCGGCGGAATAGAGCGTCACGCAGGCATTTTCCGGCTTCATGCCGAACATTTTCTCCGCGCGTGACAGTACATCTTCCGCAGGGATGGTATACATATCAAAGCTCTTGGGATAGCCGGACAGGTCGCCGTACATCAGCAGGTCGATCATCGCCGCCGACATCAGCGTATCCGGTGCAGCGTCCGAAGGCTGCTCAAAATCGGGCAGATCGACAACGGCGATCGGATACAGCACATCCGTCAGCTCCGTTTTCAGTGCGGAACTTCCGGTAAATCCATGTATGAGCTTCACAGCCTGCATCACACAGCACGCAATGCCCACAAGGGCGAACACAGAACAGATAATGCCTGCCATGAAATAGGTGCGGCGGCGGAAGTATTTGGATTTCCCCAGAGCTACGTCGATTTCGCTCTGTTCCGGAACAGGCTCTGCCTTTTCGTCCGCAAGCTCCTGCACATTTTCGTCAAGTGCCGCACGGATCGCTGCCGCAAAGCCTTTTTTCCGCTGATCCTCCGGCAGTGCGACATGAATGGATGCATCCGCCTTGTCTTCCACCTGAACATCAATGCTTTCCGGCTTCGGTTCGGGCTTTTCCTGCGTTACGGGCATTTCGCGCTTTGGTTCAGGCTTCGGCTGAATCACGGGCGTTTCACGCTTCGGTTCGGGTTTCGGCTGAATCACAGGCGTTTCACGCTTCGGTTCGGGCTTCGGCTGAATCACTGGCATTTCGTGCTTCGGTTCGGTCTTCGGCTGAATCACTGGCGTTTCACGCTTCGGTTCGGGCTTCGGCTGAATCACTGGCATTTCGCGTTTCGGTTCGGGCTTCGGCTGAATCACAGGCGTTTCGCGCTTTGGTTCGGGCTTCGGCTGAATCAGAGGCGTTTCGCGCTTCGGTTCGGGCTTCGGCTGAATCACTGGCGTTTCGCGCTTCGGTTCGGATTTCGGCTCAGAAGTTTCCGCGATGCTTTGCGGCTTCTGTGCATCAGCTTCTTCGGGCAGATCGGGCTTTTGCTTTTTGTCCCATCTGCGGGATTCCTCCGGCATCTCCCGCACTGCGGAGCGTTCCCATTTCTGCGCTTTGGGAGCTTCGGGTGCAGCTTGCACGGGGGCTTTCGGTTCTTCAAAAAATGCCGATAACTCTTCTTTTTCCTGAGCCTGTGCGGCACGCTGGCGGCGTTTGGAGGTCGCTTCAGACGCGCTTGTCAGGCTTTGTTTTTTTTTACTGCCAAACCGTCCGAACAAGCCCTTTTCCTTGGGTTCGTCCACTTCACTCAGATGCCGCAGGCGTGATGCGGTACGGGGAGCAGGTGCGGGGCTCTGTTCCGGTTCTTCCGCAATTTCGGAGATCGCTTCGATCTCCGGTTCTTCCTCGACCTCCGGTTCTGCCGCAGGGATCTCCTCGACCACGGGCATTACTTCCTGCTGAGGTTCTTCGGGCATTTCCTCCGCAGCTTCTTCCGTATCTTCTGAGACAGCTG
>CALGTT010000233.1 GCA_937901485.1 uncultured Ruminococcus sp. | reverse complement strand
CCATTTTCGATCATTTCATAGACGGGCGCACATTCCAGAAAATCCAAGACATCTCTACGCGCCTCATGGGACAGCTGACGGAACTGCTCCTCTGCCGCGTGCTTTTGCTGTAAAAGCTCCTGCGCACGCTGACGGCTCTCTGCGATCCGCGTTTCCTGTGCACTGGTGCGTTCCTGTGCATCCTGCAATGCCGCAAGTGCCTGCGCATGGGCTTGTTCCGCCTCCGCGAGCTTCTGCGCATCCGCCTGTGCATTCGCGTGCAGTGCCTCGATCTCCAGCCGGCATTTGTCGGCATTGTCCTGTGCGGCACGGATGGCAAACTGTAATTCACTGCGCTGCAAATACAGCTGATGCAGGTCGGCATCCGCCTGCTGCGTCTTTTCATCCTCCTGCATCCACGCGCTTTCCATCTGCGTGAAAGCATCTGCCGCCTGTGCAAGAGCCGCTTCCGTCGTGCGGCAGTGCTCCTGCATTTCTGCAAAGGTGCGCTCGGCATTGGCAAGCTGTTCTGCCCGCTTTTCCTGTTCCTGCGCTTCCTCGGTAAGCTTTGCCTGTGCGATCTTCTGTGCATCCTCATTGTGCACGATGTCATTTTTCAGAACCGCGATCTCCGACTGCATCTGCGCGGACAGCGCACGAAGCTCCTTGACGCTGCGGTGTGCCTCCTCCGCATCGACCGAGCATTGCTGCATGATGCGGTAGCAGTTCTGGATCTTTTCTTCTTCATCGGCAATGTCGCGTTCTGCGTTTTCGTATTCCGTGCGGCTGACAAGCAGCTTTTCCTGCAAAGTCCTGAGTTTTTCCTGCATTGCGGAAAGCTGATCCACCCAGACAGAGATCTCCAGCGTCTTTTCCTCCTGCGCAAGCACGAGGAATTTCTGCGCCTTCTCTGCCTGATGGCGAAGCGGCTCGACTCTGCCCTCAAGCTCCGACACAATGTCATTCAGACGCTGCATGTTCTCCTCCGCCGCGTCAAGCTTGCGCTCGGCTTCCTGCTTGCGGTAGCGGAATTTGGAGATGCCAGCAGCCTCCTCGAAGATCTCGCGGCGGTCATTGCTTTTCGCGCCCACGATCTCCGCGATCCTGCCCTGTCCGATGATGGAATAGCCGTCACGTCCGAGTCCCGTGTCCATGAACAGCTCGTTGATGTCCTTCAGACGCACGGATTTGCCGTTGATGCGGTATTCACTGTCGCCGCTGCGGTAGAGCTTTCGGGTAACGCTCACTTCGTCGCCATAGCCCTCCAGCCTGCCCTCGCTGTTGTCGATGACAAGCGTAACAGCGGCAAAGCCCATCGGGCGTTTTGCAACAGTACCGGAAAAAATAACGTCCTCCATCTTATTTCCGCGCAGGGTTTTCGTGGACTGCTCGCCCAGCACCCAGCGCACGGAGTCACCGATATTACTTTTTCCGCTGCCGTTCGGCCCGACGACCGCTGTCAGACCTTTGTCGAAATTGAGTCTGATCTTATCCGGAAAGGATTTGAAGCCTTGTAATTCCAAGGATTTTAAGTACATTTGTTACTCCCTTAATTCACATTCAAATGGTTTTACATGTTCATCGGCAATGATTTTCAGATCCTTGCCATCTTCCTGAAAACAGCGGATATTCGCCTTTTTCTGTCCCACTGCCTTACTCACACACGACGGATGGACTGCAAAGGTATAGTCCGTTCTGCCGCTGCTCGTCTTTGCAAGCATCTGCTCACGGAACAGAACGCTCTCACACAGCTCGCGGAATGCCGGATGATAAAATCCGCCGATCATGTCCTGCTCCACAAATTCCGAGGCGTGCAGACCGCATTTGATAACGGAAATGCCGTCCTGTGCAAATGCCGCAAGCATCCGCGCACAAAGCGTTATGACCTCCGGAAAGGGGAACGGGCTGTACGCGCCGCACTCGTATTTCCGCGCAAGCTCGGTGTTTTTCAGGATCACCGTGGGATAGATGCGCACGGTATCGGGGTGCAGTCTGCGGATCTCCTGCAAGGTGTACAGCTCGTCGCGCATGGTGCTCGCGTACAAGCCGACCATCACCTGCAATCCCAATTCAAAGCCATATTCCCGAATCAGTGCGCAGGCATTCACCACATCCTGTGCCGTATGTCCGCGGTCATTCGCCGCAAGGACATGGTCGCACATCGACTGCGCACCCAGTTCAATTGCCGTCACGCCGCTGGCTTTCAGGATGTCGAGGACTTCCCTGCTGATGCAGTCCGGACGCGTGGAAATGCGGATACCGGAAAAGCCGTCCTCGCCCAGAAAGGGCTGTACCGCGTTGAGAAGCTCCAGCATATCACCGCGCGGAATCGCCGTAAAGCTGCCGCCGAAGAAGGCGACCTCGGTACTGCGGCGGTCGGAGATCTGCGCAAACGCCTGTGCACAGATGCGCTGCACATCCGCCGTGCGGGGCAGTGTTTCCTGTGCGGTGATCGTGTTCTGGTTGCAGAACGAGCACTTGTGAGGACAGCCTGCATGTGGGACGAAAATGGCGATATTCTTATGTTTCATAGCCCATCAGTTCCAATGCTTCCTTCGCTGCCATCTGTTCGGCTTCCTTCTTGCTTCTGCCGCTGCCGCGTCCGATGACGTTGGAATTGAGGCAGACCTCCACTGCAAATGTCTTGCTGTGGTCGGGGCCGGATTCGTCGATCAGCATGTATTCCACCTTTTCTTCGGGGTTCTTCTGGATGACCTCCTGCAGTGCCGTCTTATAGTCCCCGAACAGCACAGAACGGTTTTCGGGGATGTTTTTCGGAATGAAGCGCAGGATATGCGCTCTCGCCGCTTCGAGTCCTGCATCGAGATAGATCGCCGCGATCACAGCTTCAAAGGCATCCGCCAGAATGGAGGGACGCTCCCTGCCGCCAGTGTGAGTCTCGCCCTTGCCGAGGAGTAGGAAATCTCCCAGGCGGATCTGCAAAGCAAAGCGGTGGAGGGATTTCTCGCAGACCAGAGCCGCACGGATCTTCGTCAGCTCGCCCTCCGGCAGATCGGGAAAATTCTGGAACAGAAACTGCGATACCACGATGGAAAGCACGCTGTCACCGAGAAATTCCAGACGCTCGTTGCTGCGCCGCTGCTTCTTTTTCTCATTCGCGTAAGAGGAATGGGAAAGTGCTTCGTACAGTAATTCCTTGTTTTGAAAAGTGATTCCTAAAACTTGTTCAAATTCCGAGAAATCGGGTTCCATAGTTACTCTCCCTTCATCTCTGCGACCGTCTGCGCGATGGTCGCGGTAATATTGCCGTCCACGCATTTCTGCGCCTGACGGACGGCATTGAAAAATGCCTTGGCATCGGAGCTGCCGTGCGCCTTGATGACGGGCGCGGAAATGCCCATCAGCACCGCACCGCCCTCCTCCTTGTAATCCATGCTTTTCTGGAATGCCTTGATCTTGGAAAGGAGGATCACGCCGGCAAGCTTACCGCCAACGCCGGAGAACCAGTTTTTGAGCTTGCCCTTGAAAAAGCTGCCCATGCCCTCATAGAGCTTCAGTGCGATATTACCCGAAAATCCGTCGCTTACCACGACATCGAAATCACCGGACGGCAGCTCACGCGCCTCTGCATTGCCCACGAAATTGACGGGGGCATCCTGCAAAAGCTTGTATGCCTGCTGCTCCAGTTCCCTGCCCTTGGTGTCCTCCGCGCCGACATTCAGAAGTCCCACGCGGGGATGTTTCACGCCCTTGACGCGCTCCATATAGGCACTGCCCATGATGGCGAACTGCACGAGCATTTCCGGACGGCAGTCCACATTTGCGCCGGCATCCATGAGCATCATATGCCCCGTTGCAGTCGGCAGAATGGGGGCAAGAGCCGGACGCTTGACATTCCTGATGCGCTTTGTGATAAAGGTCGCCCCTGCCACAAGTCCGCCCGTACTGCCGGCACTGACAAAGGCATCGCCCTTTCCGTCGCGCAGAGCCTGCAAGCCAACCGCAAGAGAAGTGTTCTTTCCCTCCTTGAGGATGGTCGTGGGCTGCGCATGGATGTCGAACACCTCCGGTGCAGGGAGGATCTCAAAGCCCGAAATATCAATATTTTCCTGCTTGGCTGTTTCACGAAGCCGTGCTTCATCGCCGGTCAGGACGATCTGCACGCCCAGTTCATCCTGTGCCTGCTTGCAGCCCTTGATGACTTCTGTCGGTGCATTGTCACCGCCGAAGCCGTCCACGATAATTCTCATGTGCTCACTCCGTTTCCATTGCCTGCAATGCCGCTTCAAGGACGGCAACTGCCTGTTTTGCGATCATTTCATAACGCAGCTGCTTGTCGCGGACACGTTCTGTCAGCGGCGGCAGCAAGCCCATATTCGCGCCCATCGGCTGGAAATCCCCCACGCAGTCACCGCTGACATAGGCGGCAAGTGCACCCATCATCGTGCCTCGCGGGAGGATGTATGCCGGCTTGCCCATGAGCTTTCGCGCAAGGCTCTTTCCGGCGATGATGCCGCTTGCGGCGGATTCCATATAGCCCTCCACGCCCGTCATCTGTCCGGCAAAGAACAGATTTTCCGCATGTTTCAGGGAATAATCCGCATCAAGGAGCTTGGGGCTGTCGAGGAAGAAATTGCGGTGCATCACACCATAGCGCAGGAACTCCGCGTTTTCAAGTCCGGGGATCATCCCGAACACGCGCTTCTGCTCACCGAATTTCAGATTGGTCTGGAAGCCCACGAGGTTGAACATCGTCCCTTCGCGGTTTTCGCGGCGCAGCTGTACTGCCGCATACGGTCTTCTTCCCGTACGCGGATCGGTCAGACCGACGGGCTTCAGCGGCCCGAAGCGCAGGGTATCCATGCCGCGCGAAGCGAGCACCTCCACGGGCATACAGCCCTCATACACGCGGAATGCCGCCTTGTCATGCTCATGCAGGGGTGCTTTTTCCGCGCTCACAAGCGCATTCCAGAATGCTTCATATTCTTCCCGATTCATCGGGCAGTTGAGATAATCCGCATCGCCGCGGTCATAGCGCGACTGCGCAAAGACCAGCTCCATATTCAGGCTGTCCGCAGCCACAACGGGCGCGGCAGCATCAAAGAAGCTCAGGCGGCTGCCGCAGAGCTGTTCGATCTTTGCAGAGAGTGCGTCCGAGGTCAGAGGGCCTGTGGCAATGACTGCGTTTTTCTGCGGCAGCTCCGTCAGCTCCTCGCGGATGACCGTGATGAGGGGGTGCTCCGTGATCTCCTTTGTGACGAGCGCGGAGAACTGCTCCCTGTCCACGGCAAGTGCACCGCCTGCGGCAACCGCACACGCCTTTGCACAGCGGACGAGCAGCGAACCCTGCATTTCCATTTCTGTTTTCAGAAGTCCGCCGGCTGAACCTAAGCGCGACGCTTTGAGGGAATTCGAGCAAACAAGCTCCGCAAGCCCCTCGTGGTGATGCGCCGGACTGTACCGGTGCGGCTTCATTTCATATAATTTCACAGCGATTCCGGCGTTGGCAAGCTGCCACGCAGCTTCGCAGCCGGCAAGACCGCCGCCGACAACAATTACATCTTCCGTCATTACTTCAGACTCCGTTCATAACCGCATTCCGGCTTTTCGCAGACAAGCTTTCCGGACTTGCCGCCCTTCTGGAACAGCGTGGAACTGCACTGCGGACAAGTCTCCTCTACGGGGATATTCCATGTCATGAAATTGCACTCCGGATAGCCGTTGCAGCCATAGAAGCTTCTGCCGCGCTTGGATTTTTTCAGCACGACCTTCTCACCGCACAGCGGACAAAGACCGCCTGTTTCCTGCACGATCTTGCGGGTATTCTTGCAGTCCGGAAAACCGGAGCAGGCAAGGAATTTGCCGAATCTGCCGATCTTGATGACCATGGGTTTGCCGCACTGCTCGCAGACTTCATCCGTCTGCTCATCGGGCACTTTCACATGCTTGCCCTCCATCGCTTCCTCTGCCTTGGCAAGTGTTTTTGCGAAATCCTGATAGAACACATCCAGTGTTTCCACCCAGTCCGCCATGCCCTGCTCCACGTTATCGAGGTTGGTTTCCATCTTCGCAGTGAATGCCGTGTCCACGATATGCTCAAAATGCTCCTTCATGAGCTGTGTGATGACCTCGCCGAGTGCGGTCGGCTTGAGCTGCTTTCCCTCGCGCTCGACGTACATTCTCGCAAGGATCGTGGTGATGGTCGGCGCATAGGTACTCGGTCTGCCGATTCCGTTTTCTTCCAGTGCCTTGATGAGCGTTGCTTCCGAAAAGCGTGCCGGCGGCTGGGTGAAATGCTGGTTGCCGTCCAGACTGAGCACCTTCAGGATATCGTCCACTGAGAGCAGGGGGAGCATTTTCTGGTTCTCCTCCTCGTTCTCATTCTTCTCCTCATAGAGGATCGTAAAGCCGTCAAAGCGCACGGAATAGCCCGATGCCTTGAACAGGCAGCCGCCTGCATCAATGTCCACGGAAACGGTATCAAGCAGGGCATTTGCCATCTGGCTGGCAATGAAACGCTCCCAGATGAGCTTGTAGAGCTTGTACTGGTCGCTGGTCAGGTTGTTCTTCACCTTGTCCGGTGACATATCGGGCATGGTCGGGCGGATGGCTTCGTGCGCATCCTGTGCGCCCTTTTTGGATTTGAACACGCGCGGCTTGTCGGGCAGGTAGTTCTCACCATATGCGCCCTTGATATACTCTGCCGCTGCTGCCTGTGCATCCGCGGAGATACGCAGGCTGTCGGTTCTCATGTAGGTGATCAGACCGACTGCACCCATATCATCGAGGTCGATACCTTCGTACAGCTCCTGCGCCGCTTTCATGGTGCGCTTGGACTGGAAGCCCAGACGCTTGGATGCTTCCTGCTGGAGCGTGGAAGTAATGAACGGCGGTGCGGGCTGCTTTTTGGTCACGCGCTTCTTGATGCCCGTTACTACGAACGGCACGTTTTCCAGACGCTGCAGCAGCATCTGCGCCTGTGCTTCATTTGCGATCTCGATCTTTTCGCCGTCCACAGCCGCAAGCTTTGCGGTGAACTGCTTGGCACTGTGGGGAGAGCGGAGCTTTGCATCAATGCTCCAGTATTCCTTGGGCACGAATGCGCGGATCTCCTCCTCCCTGTCCACGATCAGGCGCACAGCCACGGACTGCACACGGCCTGCGGACAGACCGCGCTTGACCTTCTTCCAGAGAAACGGGCTGAGCTTGTAGCCCACCAGTCTGTCCAGAATGCGGCGTGCCTGCTGTGCATTCACAAGGTCAAGGTCGATCTTATGCGGATTTGCCATGCCGCTTTGTACACCGGTCTTGGTGATCTCATTGAATGCCACACGGTTGTTGGCGTTCATATCCAATCCGAGCATCTGTGCCAGATGCCATGAAATCGCTTCTCCCTCGCGGTCAGGGTCAGTTGCAAGGTAAACGCATTCGCTTTTCTTCGCGCGTTTTTTCAGATCCTTGATCACATCTTCCTTGCCCTTCATATCCAGATACTGCGGCGCGAAGCCATTTTCCACGTCCACGCCGATCTTGGATTTGGGCAGGTCACGGACATGTCCCATGGATGCGATCACTTCAAAATTGTTTCCAAGATATTTTTGTATGGTCTTTGCCTTTGCAGGAGACTCTACGATTACTAAATTTGCCATAGATCCGTCATCTTTGCGGATGACGCACCCTCCTTTCTACTGTTTGAAAGCCTTCGCTTTCTCTGTAAGTTCAAATCTGTCCGTATGTGTATTCATGATGTAGCCCTGCAGCTCCAGCTCCAGCGTCAGCAGGGAGGCTTCCTGAAAATTCATATGCAGACGATTGCAGATCTCATTACTGCTCTGACCGCCCTCACGGAGCATTTCCAGAATGGTTCTGTGCTCCTGTGTCATCCAGCCGGATGGTTCTTCCGACTCCTGCACCGGTTCTTCCTTGATCGGCACAGCCTTGACCTGTCTGCGGGCAGGTGCTGCTTTTTTGGCAGGCTGCTGGGTATCAAAGATCAGGGAATCCTGTGTGCGTGTGGCGTTTTCCTCATCAAACATCGTTAGTTTGTGCGGATACTGGAGATAATATGTGTAAAGGATATCCAGATAATTGAACACCGGATATGCCCCGTCACGCAGGAAGCTTGCCACGCCGCTGTATCTGGCATCGAACAGATCCGCCGGCGGCACACAGAACACCTGCTTACCCTGTTCACAGGCAAGGTTCGCTGTGATCAGCGATCCGCTTCTTGCGCCTGCCTCCAGCACGAGTGTCGCTTCACTGATGCCGGCAAGGATACGGTTGCGCACGGGGAAATTCCCCGGAAACGGTGTTGTGCCCGGAAAATACTCCGACAGGAGCAAGCCATTCTGCACGATTTTCTGCTTCAGTTCGCGGTTTTCCTTCGGATAGTCATAGTCCACACCGCAGCCGAGCACGGCAACTGTCGGCGTACCCTCCGCAATGGCGGCGCGGTGTGCGGCGGCATCGAGTCCCACGGCACAGCCGCTTGCCAGCACGATATTGCACCTTGCCAAGTCATGGCAGAGCCAGTCTGCCACACGTTTGCTGTATTCGGACGGTCTGCGTGTGCCGACAACGGTCAGCATCATGCTGCCGCTGAGGATCGCAGGATCGCCCTGATAAAACAATACCAGCGGCGGATTGAAAATATGCCGGAGCGATTCCGGATAAAGTTCACTATCCCATGTCATGATTCCGATTCCATTCTTCTCGCAGTACGCCGCGACGCTCTCCGCCTGTTCCAGACGGATCTTACGCACATTCTGGCGTTCCTTTTCTGCGAGCAAACTGCAATCCGGATCATGCAGTACATAGTACAATTCCTTCGGTGTGCTGTGCATCTGCACGATCTCCAGTGTTTTCGGATTTGCCGTGCCAAAGACCATGACCAGCCACAGCCAGTATTTCAGATAGTTCTCCTGTTCCATTATCTTCACTCCCCGCTCTGCATCATTTCCCACATGAGAATGCCGGCTGCCATTGCCGCATTCAGTGATTCCGGTCCGCCCTGCATCGGAATGGTCACAGCCGTCCTGCAAGCCGCGATCACCTCCGCAGGCAGTCCGTTGCCCTCGTTGCCGATCCAGACGGCACTGTCGCCTGCAAAACGGCATTCCGTCAGCGGTACTGCGTGCTTTGCAGGCACAGCGGCATAGGTGTGAATACCCGACGCATGAAGAAGCTCCAGCAGCTCCTGCGCATCCGCGCAGTCATACACCGGCACGCGGAAGATCGAGCCCATTGTCGCACGCACGGTCTTAGGGCTGTACAGCTCACAGCTTCCGACCGTGAGCACGGCATCCACGCCGAGCGCGTCGGCAGTCCGCAGGATCATGCCCATGTTGCCGGGATCCTGCAAATTGCACAGAACAAGGTATTTTCCCTCCGCGCTGAGGACTTTGGAAAGCTCACGCTGCTCCGGAATGCGGCACACCGCGAACACCCCCTGCGTATGCTCTGTGTCGGTCATCGTATCCCCGACAGCATCGGAAATGCGCAGGAGTTTTCCGGTTTCCGGCATCTGCTCTGCAAGCTGTGCGCTGTGCTTTTCCCATGCAGTATCCGTCACAAAAAGCTGCTGCACACGTCCTGTCTTCTGCAATGCATCGCAGGCAATGCGCAGTCCCTCTGCCACGAACAAGCCTTCCGTTCTGCGTGCCTTCTTCTGGTCGCGCAGACGCTTGTAATGCTTGACTGCCGGATTATCTTTTGCCGTAATTCTGACGTTTTCCCGCATGAGTCACCTCCGGTTTGCGTGTTTCTTCCGTACTGATTTCAAAAACTGTGATGTATAACAAAACACGCTCTTTCACAATCAAGAGCGTGTTTTTGATTCAAATCAAAGAGCTGCCTTTGCCTTTTCAGCGATTGCTGCAAAGCCTGCTGCATCGTTGATTGCGATTTCGGAGAGCATCTTTCTGTTCAGTGTGATGCCAGCCTTCTTGCAGCCGTTCATGAATGTGGAATAGTTCATGCCGTTCATCTTAGCTGCTGCGGAAATTCTGGTGATCCAGAGCTGTCTGAAGTTTCTCTTCTTCTGCTTTCTGCCGATGTATGCATACTGACCGGACTTCATCACAGCCTGCTTGGCCATCTTGAAATGCTTGCTCTTTGCGCCGAAATAGCCCTTAGCCAGCTTCAGAGTCTTATTTCTTCTCTTACGAGTCATCATTGCACCCTTAATACGTGCCATTGTCATCTACCTCCGTATATTTTGATTTACGATTCATTCAGCTTCCGAGCCGTGCGGCTTACAGATAGGGAACGAGCTTCTTGATGGTCGGTGCATTTGTTACGTCTGCAACGCCTGCGCCTCTTGCAATTCTCTTACGCTTTGTGTCCTTCTGTGTCAGTCTGTGACGCTTGTTGGTGTGCTGATACTTTACCTTGCCGTTTGCTGTCAGCTTGAAACGCTTCTTTGCACCGGAATGTGTTTTTACTTTCACCTTTGCCATGAGTAGTTCCTCCTTTTTACTTGGATGCCTTCGGGGATATGAACATTACAATGCTGCGCCCTTCCATCTTCGCGGGTTTTTCCACCGTTCCGACTTCAGCACATGCATCCTTGAATTTCGCAAGCAGTTCTTCACCGATCTGCGGATGTGCGATTGCGCGCTTACGGAATCTGACAGATACCTTCAGCTTATCGCCCGAGCTCAGGAATTTGATTGCCTGATTCACCTTGGTTTCAAAGTCGTGATCGTCAATGGCGGAGAACATTCTGATCTCCTTGATCGTCATGACCTTCTGATTCTTCCTCGCTTCTTTCTCACGCTTCTGCTGTTCATAGCAGTACTTGCCGTAATCAAGAATGCGGCACACCGGCGGCTTTGCCTGCGGCGCGATCTTTACAAGGTCAAGATTTTTCTCATAGGCGAGCTTCTGCGCATCCTTTGCTGACATTTCGCCCAGCTTAGAGCCGTCAGCGTCAATGACCAAAACTTCCTTGTCCCTGATCATTTCATTGATCTGCATGTCCTGTTTACTTATTGCGGGCACCCCCAAGCATTAAAATTTAAAACAAAAATGAGTGCTGACACATGCCTGCACTCACCACATACCTTTTCCGCGCGCAAAAGCGTGAAAAGAAGATATTGACCGTTTCGGCATACGACCGTATCGTGTCAAACGGTGAGTCACATATTGTGTCTGCTTTGTTTTCGTATTATATTATACCGCATGTTTCCGGTTTTGTCAAGTGTTTTTTGAAAAAAAGTCAGTTTTTTGAATTCGCACTGTTTTTTCATCACATTTCTCACAAAAATTCACAAAAAAGTACATTTTCCTATTGCAATTCCATCCGTTTCTATGTTATAATATAGAAGTATACAACTGCCCCGTGCAGTCCGTCCCTTTACACCACGCTCTGAGGGACATCAAATTTCAAACAGATTGGGTGAATCCATGTCAGAAAAAATTATTCAGCTTCAGAATCCGGCAAAAATTCCAGAGCTGCTTGGCAGCTGCGATGAAAATCTCAACGCCATCCAGCGTGAATATCAGGTCGTGCTCTTTGTCCGCGGTGCGGATGTGACCATCAGCGGTGAGCCTGAGCAGGTCGAAAAGGCTGCCAGTGCCATCCGTCTGCTGATGGAGCTTGCCGAAAAAGGGCAGCATCTTACGGAGCAGACCGTGCGCTATGTCACCTCCATGGTGTCCGACGGCGAGGCAGACGCACTGCACAGCTTCAATGGTGACGGCATCTGCATCACCACAAGCGGCAAGGTCGTGCGCCCGAAAACAGTCGGACAGCGCAAATATGTGGACGCGATCAGCAAAAACACCATCGTGCTCGGTGTCGGGCCTGCCGGAACGGGCAAGACCTACCTTGCGGTCGCACTTGCTGTGCGCGCGTTCCGTGCGCACGAGATCCAGAAGATCATCCTCACGCGTCCCGCGGTCGAGGCGGGTGAAAAGCTCGGCTTCCTCCCCTGTCTTGAAGTCAGGCTCTGTTACAATCTCCAGAAGCGGTGTACCGGTTCTGTTGAAGTCGCAGTAGGAAGTGGTTCCCTGGTGGATCATCTTGCCGGCATCCTCTTCAAGATGGGCCTCGTGGATCCTTATCTTTCTTCTTCCCGATTCAAAATCCATTTCCGCATAGCCGTTCACTCCGAAAGGGAGGGCAAACTGCGAAATCTGGTAGTTTTTAGGAAGGTCGGGATAGAAATAGTTCTTTCTTTCGAAAACTGCCTTTTCGTTCAGATGGCAGTTAAGGGCTCGGCATACGATATATGCCTTTTCCACAGCCTCCTCGTTCAGTGCCGGAAGCACACCCGGATATCCCATACATACAGGACATACATGGGAGTTCGGAATATGGGTGAACTCATTCCTGCAGTTACAGAAAATCTTGGTCT
>CALGTT010000232.1 GCA_937901485.1 uncultured Ruminococcus sp. | reverse complement strand
ATAAGATCTCCTTTCCAGAAATATGTGTATTCAGAAGAAAGACACACACAATTATTATGACATAGAAATATGAACGAGATATGTACATTCCGTAGACATAGAGTTAAATGATGGGCAAAATGTATAAAAATAACCTTTTGGTGCAAGAACGCAAAAATATAGAATACTTTTTATAAAAAATAGAAACATTCAATTTTTTAGCAAGGTAAATCGGAAAACTGCAATTGTGATTTTTCACGAACAGGAAAAAATATGGGGAAAATCTGTCGGAACAATCATAGACATGATACACGAGAACTGTGAGAAAAGTGTGAGAATTTACAGTTGATTTGTTGAAAATCCGGGCAGAGGACAACGTTAAATCTCGAAATGATTCGTTAAAATAGACAAAACAGAACATGCGGATATGTATTATATGACGAAAAAAATGAAAAGTGGATTCGGATTTTCTGTAAAGCCTTGACAAAGAAAATTTTATCAGATATAATTAATATGAAAATGTTGGGTAGCTGCATGGGAATGCAGCTGCACGTGCATTTGTTCAATGCAGTACCAAGCGTCACTGCACGCGCAGTACTGTACGAAAGAGGGAGTCATCCCAAAAAACAAAATCGGGCAAAGCCCAAATACTTTACGAGAGGGGAAATTTCAATGCTTTTTAAGAAGAGCAAGGCTTTCATTGCCGCTGTACTGTCCGCAGCGATGGCTACAAACGCAATGGTAGCAACTGTTGCATCCGCAGCAAGAGACAAGGCTGAGGCATTCGGCGACGACACATATGCAGAGCGTTTTCTGTCCCTGTATGATGATGTCGTAACAAACGGTGTTGAGAATGGCTACCTGAGCAAGAACGGTTCTTCCAGTTCTGCATTCGGTATCCCGTTCCATTCCGTTGAGGAAGTAATCATCGAGGCTCCTGACTACGGTCACGAGACAACATCTGAGGCTATGTCCTACCTGGTATGGGTAGCTGCAATGAGAGATAACATTGCAAAGAACCATGCTGATCAGGTAGACGAGGGCAGCCTCACCTACACAGCTGATCTGGCTAAGGCTTGGGCAACTATGGAGAACATGATCCCGACAGTTCAGGATAACTTCTGGGGCGGTTCTGTAAGTGCTCAGTACTGCGGCGAGTATGATACTCCCGATCAGTGCCCTGATGAGTGGGCATCTGAGCCTGAAAAGACAGCTGAGAACCCGATCCACAGCTATTTCACATCTGCATATTCCGGTCAGAAGGGTCTGTATCTGATGCACTGGCTGGCAGACGTTGAGAACTGGTATGGTTTCGGTTCCGGCACTGACTTCACATTCATCAATACATTCCAGCGTGGTGAGCAGGAGTCCTGCTGGGAAACTGTTCCGCATCCGTGTATTGAAGAGAAGAAGTTTGGTAATCCTCAGAAGGGTATGAAGGGTATCTTCAACAGAGATACTGAGGTAACTGCACAGTATGCATACACCAATGCTCCTGACGCTGAGGACCGTACAATCCAGGCTGTATACGACGCAATTCAGTGGGGTGTTGATGACTCCAGCGTAAACGCAAAGGCATCCATGATGGGTGACGAACTGCGTAACAACTTCTTTGATAAGTACTACCAGGCAATCGGTGAGAACACAAGCTGGTCCAACGGCAACGCTGGCTATGACAGTGCTCACTATCTGAGAAACTGGTACACATCTTGGGGCGGCGCACTCGCTTCCTCCGGTCAGAACTGGGTATGGCAGATCGGCTGCTCTCATGCTCATCAGTTCTATCAGAACCCGCTGGCTGCTTACGGTCTGCTGACAGATTCTACTCTGAGCGGCGGCATGAAGGCACAGGGCGCAGCTAAGGACTACACCACATCTCTCCAGAGACAGCTCGAATTCTATCAGTGGCTGCAGTCTGCTGATGGTCCGTTCGCTGGTGGTGCTACCAACTCCTACAAGGGCCGTTATGAGGGTTATCCGTCCGGCGTTTCCACATTCTATGGCATGATGTATGTTGAGCATCCTGTATATGCTGACCCGGGTTCCAACCACTGGATCGGTAACCAGGTATGGTCTACACAGCGTCTGGCTGAGCTGTTCTACTGGGTAAAGGAAGATGGCGACAAGTCCAATGTTAAGCCCGGCGGTATGGCCATTGATGAAGCTCTCGATCAGATGCTCGGCAAGTGGGTTGCTTGGTTCGTAAACAACTCCGTACTGACAGCTGACGGCGACTTCTTCATCCCGTCCAACCTCGACTGGAGCGGTCAGCCTGACAAGTGGAACAAAGCTCCGACTGGCAACACCGGTCTGACATGCACCATCACAGGCTACGGCAGCACTGACCTTGGCTGCGTATCCTCTCTGGCAAACACCCTGATCTACTATGCTAAGGCAAAGGGCGTAACTGCTGCTGATCTGTCCAAGGCTGCTGTAGATTCCATCGGTTCTTCTGCTAAGTCCGGTATCGTTGACGGCGTAACAAACGGCAACGGTCAGACAATTGCTGCTGATGATGCAAACCTCGGCGCAACTGCACTGTACCTGGCTAAGGAGCTGCTCGACCGTGAGTGGAAGCTCGGCCGTGACAACATCGGTCTGACCAGAACTGACCACAATGGTTCTCTGGCAAGATTCTTCTCTCAGCCGGTACATGTTCCGTCTTCTTACACTGGTGAAATGCCGAACGGCGATACCATTGCAAGCGGCGCAACCTTCCTGAGCCTGCGTTCTATGTACGAGGGCAACTGTGTAGGTGCTAAGACTTCCGATGAGGCTATTGCTCTGGTTAAGGAGCTGAAGGCTGCATACGAGAAGGACGTAGCTGCTGGTGCAGCTTGGAGCGGCAACAACTCTGCTTCTTCTGAGGCTGGTAAGGCTGAGCTGGCTGACTTCACAAACGTTGGCGCAGTAGAGCTTGAATACCACAGATTCTGGCACGCTGGTGACATCCTGATGGCACTGGGTACTATGGCAGAGCTGTATCCGGATCTGACTCCCGATGAGGGCAGCGTGACTCCGGGCCCGACAACTCCCACAACTCCTGGTGAGACTCTGCTCGGTGACGTGAACTGCGACGGCGATGTAAACCTGCTCGACGTTCTGGCACTGAACAGAAACCTGCTGGCTGGTGAGGCTATCACTGATCAGGGTAAGGTAAATGCAGACGTTGACCTCGATGGCAAGCCTACTGCTGTTGACGCTCTGAACATCCTGAAGTACACAATCAATCTGGTTAAGGAATTCCCGGTTAAGTAATTCCCTTTCCTGAAACAACGGGCTGCCGCACAAATGTGCGGCAGCCTTTTTATGTATAAAGGAAGCCCGCTTCATTCCGAAGCGGGCATTTTCATTTGTGTATTTCCAGCATCATCCACTGCAAGATATGGCTCCCATGAAAGGTAGAGCTCGTCCGTCATACCATCCGTGTACAAGACCTCCAGAATGTTTTGAAAGATATGAATTCCATCACGCAGGCGGAGCACATTTTCCGCAAGCTCTGCGCTGCAGTTCGGCAGAAGCATCAGCTGTTCAGCGGTGGCAGTATTGAGGTTGATGATGGGGATCTCCGGCGGATCAGTGGCAATTTCGGCTAGAATTTCGGTGGTTTCCGGCTCTGGTTCAGGTATAGTCGGCGGTTCAGTCGGTTCGGGGAGGGGCTGTTCGTTGGGAAGATACAGATGCGGTGCAATTCTTGCGAGTGTCGATTCCCCGATGCCGCTGATTTCCAGAAGCTGTCGTCGGTTGATAAACCCGCCGAGTGCTTCACGATGTGCAACGATGGCTGCTGCTGTGACCTCGCCGATCTCCGGCAGCAGACAAAGCTCCTCCGCGGTTGCAGTGTTAAGATCAAGCAGAAGCTCCGTTACTGCCTCTGTTTCCGTGGGCGGCAGTGTTTCCGGAGGTGAGGTTTCCGTAATTTGTGCAGTTTCCGGCTTCGTTTCGGGATTCGTTTCGGTTTCCACCGGTGTCAGATAGAGATAATCGCCGATCGTGAGATAGAGCTGATTGGGCATTCCTTTCACGTTCAGAAGCTGCTGAAAACCTGAGAAACCGTCGATCTCCTCGCGATATCGGACGATCTCCTCCGCCAGCGGCCGACTCACGCCCGGAATGCGCATAAGCTGTGCGGCGGACGCGTCATTCAGGTCGAGATAAATTTCCTCCTGTGCCGTCGGAAACTCCATTGGATGCTCGTAAGGCGTGACGTAGGAAAAGGAATCACGATAGAACAGATAATGCGCAGCGCAGAAGCCGATGACAAAAAGAAAATAAATCGCGAAAACAAGCACTTTTCCCTTGTGTTTCATCAGCGGTACTTGTAGATGGTCACACCCTCAAAGCCGTCAAGCAGATGGTTGATCTTCTGGAATGCCAGTCCCGTGCCTTTCGCAACGCAGTTGACCGCATCCTTGGCGAGCACGCAGTTGACATTCAGCGTACGGTGGATCAGCTCACGCAGTCCGCCCAGCAGAGAACCGCCGCCAGTCAGCAGGATGCCGTTTTCGTAAATATCGCCGACAAGCTCCGGCGGTGTTTCCTCCAGTACCTTCTTGACCGCCTCTATGATGGCGAAGATCTCGTCCTCCATTGCATCAAACAGTTCCATTTCGTTGATCTCCACTGAATCCGGCAAACCGCGCATCACACTGCGTCCGCGGACGGTCATGGTGACATCCTCGCGCGGATCGTAGAGATTGGTCAGGCGCATCTTGATCTGCTCCGCCGTCTGTTCCCCGATCAGGAGCTTGTAGCGGTTCATCATGTACTTGACGATTGCCTGATCTATGCGGTTTCCGGCGGATTTGATGGAGTGGGAGGTTACGATGCCGTTCATGGAAACGATGGCAATATCCGTTGTGCCGCCGCCGATGTCCACGACCATGTGCCCGCGTGCTTTTCCGATGTTGACACCTGCGCCGAGCATTGCGGCAATGGGTGCGTCGATCAGGTACGCCTTGCGGCAGCCGGCACTCATGACCGCATCACCGACCGCACGTTTTTCCAACTCTGTGATGAAGGACGGCACGCAGATGATGATACGGGGCTTGATGAGCTGGTGACCGCTGACCTTGATGAGGAATTCACGGATCATACACTGCGTCAGCAGATCATCCGAGATCACGCCCTCCGAAAGCGGATGCACCACATCAATATAGGGCGGTGTTTTGCCAATCATGCGGTATGCCTCGTGACCGACCGCCAGAATGCGTTCGGTGCATGTATTGTAGGCAATGACGGACGGTTCAGTCAGAACCACGCCCTTTTTGCCCAGTGTCATAACGATATTGGAAGTACCGAGATCAATGCCGATATCCGGTGTATTTGTCATGTTATTTCCTCCTAAAATGATGGGTTTTCTTTCTGTTTCGGGGCAGTCGTTGCCGCTGCCGCCGCGATCACCGCCGATGCGCCCTTTTCTTTGAGAAGCTCCGCACAGCGGTGCATGGTGTTTCCGGTTGTCAGAACATCGTCACACAGCAGAATGCGCATTCCGCTGAGGTCGCAGTCCCGTATGCCGAAGCTGTCAAGATTATGGGCACGTTCCTGTGCGGAAAGCCGGTGCTGTTCCGTGCGGGAATGCCCCTTGGTAAGCAGATCCTCCCGATAGGGGATGTCCGTCAGCCGTGCGATCTCCCTGCCGATCAGTGCCGCCTGATTGTAGCCGCGCATCCGCTGTTTGGTGCGGTGCATGGGTACGGGCATCACGCAGTCGATCTGCTTGTAGTAGGAACTGCCCAGCTGCAGGCGGCTTGCAAGGATCTGCGCCGCGTATACCGCAAAATTGGTATTGGTCGAGTCCTTGAGCCGGATGACCGCCGGCATCGCTTCGTGATAGACCGAGCAGACCACGGCATAGTCATAGGCAGGCGAGAACTGCTTGCATCTGCAAATGGTCTTGCCGCAGTAGTGGCAGTAGTCCTCATGTGCGAGGAGCAGTGCGTCCGCGCAGGTTTCGCAGAGCAGCTCATGCGCACCAATGAACGCGTCGCAGGCAGGACAGCGGTTGGGGTAGAAGAAGTCAAGCAAAGAGCGCGTCCATGTCATCGCCGCCCTCCTTTTCCATGCTCTGTTCAAGCATATGCCGCAGGCAGGAATAGCGGTTTGTTCTGCGGTTGTTGCTGACCATCTGCTCTACCTTGATAGGCGAACCGATGAGGATCAGCAGCTTTTTGGCACGCGTGACCGCCGTGTAGAGGAGATTGCGGTAGCTGAGTTTTTCGAAATTGCCCAGCAGCGGAATGATGACCGCTTCAAACTCACTGCCCTGACTCTTGTGGACGGTGATCGCATACGCAAGCTCCAGCTGTTCAAGGAGCATCAGCGGATAGACCGTAATGCGTCCGTCAAAGTCAATGACCGCCTCGCCCCTGCGCCGGTTGATAGTGCGGATATGCCCGATATCTCCATTAAAAATGCCCGTACCATTCTCGCCGTCCTTTGTCCATGTGATGTCATAATTGTTCTTTGTCTGCATCACCTTGTCCCCCTCGCGGAACTGGTAGAGCACGGATTTGACCTCGGATTTTTCCGCTGTCGGGGGATTGAGCCGCGACTGGAGAGCCTTGTTCAGCTCAACAACGCCCAATGAGCCGCGTCTGGACGGACAGATGACCTGAATGTCATGGGTGGGGGAATACTGGTAGGCATTGGGCAATCTCCGGCAGACCAGATCCAGCAGCAGGTCGGTAGCCTGCGGATAGTCGAGTCTGTGGAAAAAGAAGAAATCATTGTTTTTCTGTGTCAGATCGGGCATTTCACCATTGACAATCCTATGCGCATTGGTGACGATGCAGCTTTGCTGTGCCTGCCGGAAAATTTCCTTGAGGGCAATGACCGGCATACACTGGCTGTCGATCAGATGCCGCAGAAGATTGCCGGCACCCACCGAGGGCAGCTGGTCGGGATCGCCCACCAGCACCAGCCGGGCACGCGGCTCCCGCTGATGCAGCCTCGCAAAGGCCTCCAGCAGGAAGGCCTGATTCTTCTGGTACTGCAGCCGGCCCACATGGCCCACCACCAGGCAGTCCTCCAGGCCGTAATGAGCGCGCACCTCAGCGCGGGTGACAGCGTCAAAGCGGTAATCCGCCGCGTCGATGGCATGGGGGACGATGGTGAAGGGCAGATCCATTGCAGGACAGGCCCACTTTGCGCT
>CALGTT010000231.1 GCA_937901485.1 uncultured Ruminococcus sp. | reverse complement strand
ATATTCTCTGTGTCAAAATTCTTGGTATTGTAAGCATTGGAAGTACAGTAAGCGATTTCCTCCGCTGTGAAGTCTGTGAGGAACTTACCGAATACAACATCTGCGCGCTGTGCATAGCTCATGTCAGCGAGAGCCTTCAGCTCATCCATAGTGATCTGCGGGATCTCAGAGGGGACGAACAGACCTCCATCCGTAGAAATACCCTGTGCGATCGCTGCCGCGCTGTTCACCTGCAGCTTGCTGTCTCTTGTACTTTTGTAGTACATACTACCACCCTTTCCTTTTTTGGAAGATTTGGACACCGCTGTGCGGCATCCTAAAAAATTTGGCTATTGTCATGAAAATCCGTTTCATCAAACGCATTTTCAAGATAATCTATATCAATGATCCTGTCGTGATGCGCTGTCACATCCGCGATATCATACCGGATGTACCAGTCATCTGCATCGATGTCATGCCGTTCGCAGTAGGCATATGCCGCACGGATGAGCAAGCGGCGTTTGCGCCATGTGACGGCTTCCAGCCCTGTTTCCTGCGAACCGAGCGTTCGTGTCTTGACCTCCACAAAGCAGAGATCCTCCCCTTTTGCCGCTACGATGTCGATCTCACCGCCGCGGATGCGGAAATTCCGCGCAAGGATCTCATAGCCGAGCGCCTCCAGATAATAACGGACAGCATCCTCACCCATTCTCCCAAGCTCCGTTTTTGTCATAGGATCTTGGTCAGAAATGACGGTCTGTGGATCGGACACGCACCGTACTGCTGCAAAAGTGCGCGGTGCTCGGCTGTGCCGTAGCCCTTGTGTTTTTCAAAGGCATACTGCGGATAGAGCTTTGCCTGTTCCAGCATATAATGATCCCTTGCCACCTTCGCCAGAATGGACGCAGCCGCGATGGACGCAGAGGTCGCATCACCCTTGACTACCGTCTCACCAGAAATGTCCAGCTTCGGGAACTTGTTGCCGTCCACCAGCGCGTATGCCGGCGACTGGGCAAGTCCCTCGACCGCACGCTTCATGGCGAGCATGGCGGCATTGAGGATGTTGATCTCTTCAATTTCGGCAACGCTTGCCGTGGCAATGCACCACGCGGCTGCCTTTTCCTTGATCTCCTTGAACAGCTCCTCGCGTTTCTTCTCGGAGAGCTTTTTGCTGTCATCGAGTCCTGTGATGCCGCAGTCATCTGTAAGGATCACGGCAGCGGCGAACACATCGCCTGCAAGCGGGCCTCTGCCTGCTTCATCCACACCGCAGAATACGCCGTGGACGCGGCGCATTTCGGTATCATAATCGAGCATCACCTGACGGCGGAGCAATGTATCCTGACGCATCTCAGACCTCCTGCGGCGGCAGCTCCAGCGTGATCCTGCCAAGCTTTGCGCTGCGGAATTCGTCAAGCACCATGATCGCGGCGCGTTCCGTATTCACAACGCCGCCCGACAGCAGCATACCGCGCTTTCTGCCCACCATTTCCAGAAGGGCAAGACCGTCGGTTTCTTCCATTTCCACCTTATAGCGTTCCTTGAGCATCTGCGGATAATTGCGGTGGAGATACTCCAGCAGAAGCATGGCAAGTGCCTCGATATCAAGCACCTGATTGGCTTTCGCCTCGATGACAAAGCCGACACGCTGCATATCGCCCTCCTGCTGTATGCTTGTTCTGGAACGACCCTTGCATCGCATCTTGATAAAGATATCCTTGCCGTCGTGCGACAGCTTGATAGTAGAGGGACCCGACACCTCGGCTGCGGCTTTGGTATCAATCTTCCACTCTATGTTTATCGGCTGCTCGGCAACGATGACGTGGTCTGAAATCGTCAGATTACCCTTCTTACCCAACTCAATGGTGCGTGTGGCACTCTTTACCCCGTTGGCAAACTCCTCGCCCAGGTCAATGACAGCACCTCGGCGTGAAGAGGAAGAGAAACTCTCGGTGAGCTTTGCTGAACTCTTCTCTTGTGAGCCTCCGGCCTTGAATGTCGCCCACTGCACGCCATCGCACTCATATACAAATGAGCCGCCTCGGGCGATAAAGTAGGTGTCGGTAGGCTGCTCCCAGCCACTGCGGTAAACATATACGGGCCACTCCTGCTTGCCCCACGCATTGGGGCGTGTAGTCTTGTGGTTGAGGTCAAGCGATGACGCAAAAATCATATAGAGAGGCATCTCCTGCTCCTTTATCTGGCTCTTCTCTTTGAGCAATCTCTCGTCGGTAGCGACCGCTGACGCATCGTCGGTTTGTGCTGCAAACCAATATTTTGCGGGCACTACGGATGGAGTA
>CALGTT010000230.1 GCA_937901485.1 uncultured Ruminococcus sp. | reverse complement strand
ATGGCAGAAACCGGCTGCTATAACTATGAGTAATTCAGAAAGGAGAAGGTATGGATTCCTTTAAACTGCATTCCTCCTACGCGCCTGCCGGCGACCAGCCCGAGGCAATTGCCGCGCTGACCGACGGCATCCTGAAGGGTGACCGCGTGCAGACCTTGCTGGGCGTGACCGGCTCCGGCAAGACCTATACGATGGCAAATGTCATTGCCAATGTCAACAAGCCCACGCTGGTACTTGCCCACAACAAAATCCTTGCCGCACAGCTCTGCTCGGAGTTCAAGGCATTTTTTCCGGAAAATGCGGTAGAATATTTCGTAAGCTACTACGACTACTACCAGCCGGAAGCCTATGTGCCCAGCACCGACAGCTATATTGAAAAGGACTCCTCAATCAATGACGAGATCGACAAGCTGCGCCACTCCGCGACGACTGCACTTGCAGAACGCCGTGATGTCATCATCGTTGCCAGTGTCTCCTGCATCTACTCCCTCGGCAGTCCGGAGGAATACCGGAATATGACCGTTTCCATCCGCATGGGCATGGAAAAGCCGATGGAACAGCTCATGGCAGAGCTTGTGAACATCCAGTTTGAGCGCAACGACATTGACTTCACCCGTAACAAATTCCGAGTCCGCGGTGATACCATCGAGATCTTCCCCTCCAATGCGACCGAAACTGCCATCCGTGTGGAGTATTTCGGTGATGAGATCGAACGCATCTGTGAGGTCAACACGCTCACCGGCAAGGTCGAAGCCGTCCTTCAGCACGCTGCCATTTTCCCTGCATCCCATTATGTGGTGGGGGACGAGAAGATGGAAGCGGCGATTCTGGACATTGAGGAGGAGCTTGCCGAGCGCGTGGCATATTTCACCGAAAACCACAAGCTTATTGAAGCCCAGCGCATTGCCCAGCGCACGCATTATGACATTGAAATGCTCCGCGAGATCGGATTTTGCAGCGGTATCGAGAACTATTCCAGAGTCCTCTCACGCCGTCCGCCCGGCAGTGTACCCTATACACTGCTCGACCATTTTCCGGAGGATTTCCTGCTCATCGTGGACGAGAGCCATGTGACGCTGCCGCAGGTTCGTGCAATGAGTGCCGGCG
>CALGTT010000229.1 GCA_937901485.1 uncultured Ruminococcus sp. | reverse complement strand
ACTTGCCCTAAGGTCGCCCTCGGCTGCCGTTAGCAGCTATCCTGCTCTGTGATGCTCGGACTTTCCTCGTGAACTGTACCGTCCACGCTATCGCATAGTCTGCTCAACATTATTATACAGGATTTTCTGCGATTTGTCAAGTCCGCAGTTTTCAGCGTCGCGAATGGAAGAATATCCTCCGGCTTCACCGCGCAAAAGTCAGCAAAATGTTCAGAAACACTTGCAAAATGTGGAAAGATATAGTATAATAGAAGAAACTATCCGGTAGTTTCCGGAGGAACAGAATGGAGTACAGCATATGGCTTATGTAATTGGTTTGGATCTGGGGACAAGCGGCACAAAAACCGTATTGTTCGATGAAACAGGCAGGACGATCGCGTCCCATACCGTGGAATATCCTCTGTATCAGCCGAAAAACGGCTATGCCGAACAGGATCCGGCGCACTGGCGCGAGGCGGCGTTCGCATCGATCCGCGCGGTCATGGACAAAAGCGGCGTGTCCGCAGAGGAAGTCAAGGGCATCGGTCTGTCCGGTCAGATGCACGGGCTTGTGATGCTCGACAGGGACGGCAATGTGATCCGCAATTCGATCATCTGGTGCGACCAGAGAACGGCAAAGGAATGCGCCGAGATCACGGAAAAGGTCGGCAAGGAACGGCTGATCGAGATCACCGCAAACCCCGCACTGACGGGCTTCACTGCCTCCAAGATCCTGTGGGTGCGGAACAATGAACCTGAAAATTATGAGAAATGCCGCCATATTCTTCTGCCCAAGGACTATGTGCGCTTCTGCCTGACGGGGGAATTTGCAACAGAAGTATCCGATGCCTCCGGTATGCAGCTCCTTGACATCCCGAAGCGGCAGTGGTCGGATGAGGTGCTGGAGAAGCTGGAAATCGACAGGTCCATGCTGGCGAAGGTTTACGAAAGCCCTGAGATCACGGGCGGACTGACCGCAGAGGCAGCCGCAAGATGCGGACTGAAAGCCGGTACGATCGTGGTCGGCGGCGCGGGCGACAATGCGGCGGCGGCAGTCGGCACGGGCGTGGTGCAGGACGGCAGAGCGTTCACGACCATCGGCACGAGCGGCGTGGTTTTCGCCCATACATCGGGCATCACCATCGACAAGGGCGGCAGGGTGCACACCTTCTGCTGTGCCGTGCCGGGGTGCTGGCATGTGATGGGCGTGACGCAGGGCGCGGGGCTTTCCCTCAAATGGTTCAGAGACAATTTCTGCAATGCGGAAAAGGAAACGGCAAAGGCAATGGGGGTTGATCCCTATTATCTGATGGACAGGGCGGCTCTGGAATCCCCGATCGGCGCGAACAAGCTGCTCTATCTCCCCTATCTGATGGGCGAACGCACGCCCCATCTTGATCCGGATGCAAGGGGCGTGTTCTTCGGGCTGTCGGCGATCCATGAAAAGCGCGACATGCTCCGCGCTGTGATGGAGGGCGTGACCTATTCCCTGCGCGACTGCGTGGAGGTTTGCCGTGAAATGGGTGTTTCCGTGAGTGATATGATGGCGTGCGGCGGCGGCGGTTCGTCCCCTGTCTGGCGGCAGATGCTCGCAGATCTGTACGGCTGCCCCGTCAAAACAGTGGATTCCAAGGAAGGCCCTGCTCTCGGCGTTGGCATTCTGGCGGCGGTGGGCGCAGGACTCTACAAGAGCGTGCCGGAGGCTTGTGAGGCGATCATCCGTACGGCGGATGTGCAGGAGCCTGTGGCGGAGCATGTGCCGGAATATGAGAAGTATTACCAGCTTTATCGTGAGATCTATCCGGCGTTGAAGGCACAGTTTGCAAGGTTGGCGGAGATGGCATAGGAGACGAATACTGCCGCATGTATTGTGCGGCAGTTCAGTCTGTAGAAAAGGTGGGACTCGGGGGCGCAGCCCCCGCTTATCCCTCCCCCGCAAAGCGGGGGAGGTGCCGCCGAACGGCGGCGGAGGGGGCAATTCTGGTTGTGCTAACCTCAGAAAAAGACTTTTTCTACAAGCTGGACTGCCGCACGTTTCGTACGGCAGTTTTTTTGCAATAAAACCAAATCTGCAATATTTCCGATTGAAAATGAGATTGCCATTTGTGAACGCAGGATGTATAATGGAATTAAAGATTCTTGAAGTTTTTCAATTTTGAAGGAGGCTGATTTCATGAAACATCTTTCCATCCGTCGGCAGGCAGCGATCCTGTCCGTCATCCTGCTCCTTGCGTGGATGCTCCCGCTTCTGGGCTTCGGCAATGCGGCACTCTCCGCATCGGCAGCATCGGTGGACTACCCGCCGCAGCTGATGACCATCGCGACCAAGGACAATTCCAAGGTACTGACCGAGAACGGCACAGCGGACGGTGCGTCCCTCTCCGTCAAGGCTCTCGGCAATGACCTCTCCCCCACATGGCGTTTTGACCGCGTGGGCGCGGACTCCAAGGGCACGTTCTTCAAGCTCATCAACCAGCAGTCCGGCAGACTGCTCACACCGCAGAACTACAAGGTTTCTGCCGGCACAAGCGTCATCATGTACGGCAGTGAATCGGCGAAATCCCAGCACTGGTACATCGTACCGGTGAAGAATGACCGTCTGGGCAACGCGCTGTACTACAAGATCGTCAATTATGAGAACACCGACCTTGCACTGACGCAGGGCGCATCCGGCATGACGCTTGCTGCTTACACGGGTGCGGACAACCAGCTCTGGCTGCTCAATGCCGACGGCTTGCAGGGCTTTGCAGGCTACTGCTTCGATGACAACACCGGCAGCATCAAGGCGGCTGACATCGGCGGTCTGTTCGGTGAGGTAGTGGAAGTTTCCAATTTTGCAGATCTGAAGAAGTATGCAGAAGCGGACGCTCCCTACACGATCATCGTCAACAAGAACATCAGCGTGAACGAGCTGAATATGAACGGCACACGCTACATGTGCACCGCCGGCAGAATCTATGTGCGCAGCAACAAGACCATCATCGGCAGCTACGGCGCACATACCCTCTTTAATGTGCAGTTCTGCACCAGCTCCGGCAAGGGCGTGGGCAATAACATCATCATCAAGAATTTCGACATGCAGCACGATGCAGAATCGAACAATAACGACTCCATCGTCTGCTACTTCGGTTCCGGTCAGAATATCTGGGTGGATCATGTGACATTCACAGGTCACAACGGCTACGGCTACGCCCCCAAAACGGGACAGGTGGACGAGGACAAGTTCCTTGCCTGCTGCTATGATGCCGATTACTGCACCGTTTCCGACTGCTCCTTCGGCGCACACAAGTACGGTCTGATCCTCGGCTATCCGTCCGATGATGCCAATTCCAAGAGCAAGTATGACGGATTTCCGCGCATGTCCCTGATCTCCAACCGCTTCAATGACACCAACACAAGAGGACCGGGACTGATGCGCTGGGGCTACTTCCACTCCCTGAACAACTATGTCAACAAGTTCAGCATGGGCTATACTGTCAGCAGCGGATGCGATGTCTATGCGGAAAACTGTGTGTACGAAAACGGCGGCAATGTCATCTGTGACTGGAACAAGATCAGCTATGCAGGTGCATATGCAGAATCCGGCTCGATCTTCAAGGACTGCGGCAGAACCGTACAGGGACAGGGTACTTCCAACAATCCGAGCTATTCCGTTGCAAGCACATGGAGACCGAACAAGAATTACGCCTACACCAAGCTGGAAGCTTCTGCGGCAAAGACCTACTGCACCAATTACAGCGGCGTGCAGAACGGCTACGCCAACTGGATGTATCTGCGCTACGGCAAGAAGGGCGTTCCGAATTCCGGCTACACTGAAGTTCCCAGCGGCCCTGTTGCGGCAAGCTTTGCGGAGGGTGCGGCATTCCGCATCAAGAACGTGAATTCCGGTCTGTACATGCAGGTGGCAGGCGCGGCAGCTGAAAACGGCGCGAATGTCCAGCAGTGGGGCAGCGATGGCACAGCAGTGCATGATATCTGGAAGCTCGCAAGTGCGGGCGACGGCTACTATTATATTGTATCCGCAGTGGGCGACGGCGGCACCTATGTGCTGGATGTTGCCGGCAGAAAGGCGGATAACGGCACAAATATCGACATTTATCAGTACAACGGCGGCACGAACCAGCAGTTCATGTTTACCCCGAACGGCGACGGCAGCTACAAGATCCGCACACGCGTAAGCGGCGAAGCTTCCGCAGTGGAGATCGACGCTGCATCCAAGGAAGCAGGCGCGAATGTCCAGCAGTGGGAGGTCAACGGCGTGAACTGTCAGGACTGGGTACTCGAAGCTGTGACCGATCCCGGCTGCAGGATGGACGTGGGCGTGATCTATTCATTCGAGAACGTGAATTCCGGCATGATGATGGAAGTCATCGGCGGCGTGATGGAGGAAAATTCCAACGTGCAGCAGTGGGAAAAGAACGGCGCGGACTGCCAGAAATGGACACTCAAGGAATTCGGTTCGGGCAATTATTACTGGATCCGTTCCTATCAGGATCCTGCCTTTGCACTGAAGGCACGCGGCAGTGAGGACGGCGCAAACATTGACCTTGCGGCATATTCCAGCAAGGACAGCGCACAGCTCTTCCGCTTCACCAAGAATCTGGACGGCTCGTACAGCATCATCAGCCACGCATCCAAGGATGCATGTCTGGTAGAGGTCGGCTATGCGTCCAAGGACAGCGGCGCGAACATCCAGCAGTGGGCACCGACCGGCAGCAATTGCCAGAGATGGAATGCCGCAACGGAAACCACCACAGCTGCAGCCACAACAACGACCACAACCACCACAACAACTACTACAACCCCCGAACCGACCACGACCACAACTGCAACAGAACCGCCCGTACAGAAGCCGGAGGCAGATCTGAACGGTGATGGTAAATTCAGTGTTCTGGACGTTGTGCTTCTTCAGAAATGGCTGCTTGCTGTTCCGGGCACGGAGCTTGCGGACTGGCGTGCGGGTGATCTGGATGAAAACGATGTGCTCAACGCATTTGACCTTGCGCTGATGAAGCGTGCGCTTGTGCGTGGATAAAATCCAACCCGAAAACATAACAAAGGCTGCTGCACAAATGCGTGCGGCAGCCTTCATTATGGAATGCGTTTGTATCGCCTTGACAAAACAAGGAAGATTCGGTATAATTAAGGCAATACGAAAAAAAGAAAGGATGACCTACAATGAAACAAAATCAGAAAATGCTCGGTGCACTGGCAGTCAACCTCCTGCTGTGTTCCGGAATGCCCCTGCTTTCCGCAGGTGCGGCTGGCAGTATCACGCAGAATCCCGACGGCAGTGCGTCCTATCTGGAGAACGGCACTGCGCTGACCGGAAAGATCAGCATCACAAAGGACTATACCCTCGGCGACCTCGGCGGAGATGATCTGGTAAGCAGTACGGATGCCGCACAGCTGCTCATTTCTACCGCCGCGGAGGGTGCGGGCGGATTCACTGCCGCCGATCACCTTGCAGCAAACAGCGATCATCTCGCGGATGTGAAAATGGCAATGCAGTATGCAGATGTCAATGAGGACTGCGTTCTCAATGCCGCCGATGCCGCCGCGATCCTCACCTATGCCGCATCCGCCGGAACGGACGCGAAGACTCTGCCCCTTGGCACGATGTTCCTCTTTGCCGATGCAAACGGTGTGCTTCGCACAGGACTTGTCACGGATGAAAACGGTGTGTATTTCGCAGGTGACGATTACAAGCTCCGCACGGGCTGGATCTCTGCAAACGGGGCGCGGTATTTTTTCGGCAGTGATGCCGCTGCCGTGAACGGCTGGCAGACCATTCTTGACCGCCGTTATTATTTCGGTGCGGACGGAAAAATGCGCACGGGCTGGCAGGAAATTGACGGAAACAAGCACTATTTCACCGCAGAGGGCTACATGCTCGTCAGCTGGCAGACGCTCGGCGGCATCCGTTACTATTTCAACGCAGATGGCATCATGCAGACGGGATGGCAGAATATCGGCACGCACCGCTACTATTTTGCGGACAGCGGCGAGATGCAGTCCGGCTGGCTGACGCTTGACGGCAGGACGTATTATCTCAACGAGGAAGGCAAGCTCCTGACGGGATGGCGTGAGATCGACGGAAACAAGTATTATTTCAACGCAAACGGCATCATGTACACCGGACTTGTGACGATGGCGGACGGCAAGTATTATTTCGGCACGGACGGCATTCTGCGCACGGGCACGCAGGTCATTGACGGCAACACCTGCTTCTTTGATGAGAACGGCAGACTGCGCACGGGCTGGATCGCGCTTGACGGGGACACCTATTATTATGATGAGACAGGAAATCCCTACAGCGGCTGGCTGGAGAAGGACGGCGCGGATTATTATTTCACAGCGGACGGCAGAATGCTGACGGGCTTTACGGATCTGGGCAGCGGCATGATCTATTTTGAGCCGGACGGCAGATATTACGGAAAATGCAAGGACATCACGGCGGCAAAGACCGAGATCCTCGAAAATGCAGAGCTGAATCCCCATGACAGCTACATCATCTGGAACAGACAGGTATCGCCGGAAAAGCAGTACATGAAGATCACACTCAAGGACAAGGATGTCGCAATTCTGGAGCAGTTCGCCGAGGAACATTTCACTGAGGATATGACGATGGCACAGAAGCTCTGGATCACACAGCAGTGGATCCACAAGAAGGTGGACTATGCCTATGCCGGCAGCAAGTGGAATTCTATCGCAAACCTGAGCTATGTGGAGGCGATCTTCGTCAATCGCATGGGACAGTGCGTACAGTACAACGGCGCAATGGCAGCAATGATGATCTGGTTCGGCTATGACGTTTACATGGTCAAGGGATGGACGGATACCGGCAACCAGCATTTCTGGACGGAGGTCGTGATCGACGGTAAGACCTACCTTATGGAATGCGGAAACTACGGCAAGAACGGCAATTGGCACGATTTCCTCGAACCGCTTAACTAAGCGCAGGCGCAGGCGCAGAACCTGCGCCGGTGATCCCTGCCTTTGTGCCTGTTGGCACAAGCGGCAGGCGCAGGCGCAGAACCTGCGCTGGTGATCCCTGCCTTTGTGCCTGACGGCACAAGCGGCAGGCGCAGGCGCAGAACCGCTCAGAATTAAGACAACATCATCATTGCATCGTCGTTGCCTCATCACATGCCTCAGCGAGGGAAAAACGGATGCTGTGAAGCTTCAGTCCCTTGGGGGGCAGGTGCAGGCGGATGGCAGTATAGTGCGAGAACATGGGGAATCTTTTGGTGATGGAAACAGGCTTGCCGCCCGTACCGTTGAATGTGAAAGTACCGTTGGGCGTGCCCATGCTGAACATCGTCACGGGAAGCTGCGCAAGCTCACCAAGCTCGGAGCTTGCGGTGATGGTCGCGTGGAAGAAGCCCGTTTGCAGAAGCGTGAGGGCGAAGCTGTGGTTCGTACCGTTT
>CALGTT010000228.1 GCA_937901485.1 uncultured Ruminococcus sp. | reverse complement strand
TTGAAAAGTACCTCGACCGTTTCCAGCTTCCGGCAAGAAAGAAGTGCGGCAAGTTCTCAAAAGGTATGAAAATGAAGCTCCAAATTGCGGCTGCACTTTCCCACAATGCAAAGCTCCTGATCATGGACGAAGCCACCACGGGACTTGATCCCGTTGTAAGAAACGAGATCCTCGATATTTTCCGTGAGTACTTACAGGATGAGGAACGCAGTATTCTGATGTCGTCCCATATCACATCGGATCTCGAAAAGATCGCCGACAGTGTGACATTCATCGACAGGGGCAAGCTCCTGCTCTCCGGCTACAAGGACGATGTGCTCGATTCCCACGCCATGATCCGCTGTTCCAAGTCCGATTATGCGGAGATCGACAGGGCGGATTTCATCAGTGCAAGACTGACGGATTTCGGGGCTGAGGTGATGGTCGCTGACAGAACCGCCGCCAAGAAGAAGTACAGCGGCGCACTGATCGAAAAGACCACACTCGAAGAAATCATGCTGTTCTATGTCAACGCTGCAAAGAAGGAGTGGAACTGATGGAAAAGAGAAAATCCGCCCCCATCTGGGGACTGTTCTATCGGGAACTGTATCCGATGCTCAAAGAGATGACGATTGCCTACATCTTTGGCATCGGGCTTTCCATCATCTTTTATCTGATCAAGCTCAGCATGGAGATCGGCAATCTGGCGGATATGACCGGTGAGAAACTGGAAATGCTGAAAATGATGCTCCCCGGCTATGCCATCTATTTCCCGGGTGCAATGTTCATGGCTGTGAGCCTTGGTTCGATTTCTTCGTTCCAGTTTGAAATGACACCGAAATTCCGCTGCTTTACGGCATCCATTCCGGTGAGCGAATGGAAATTTATTGGTGTGAAATTTCTGTCATCGGCGTTTCTGCTGGTTGTCGGCTTGCTGGCAGCCTGCCTTAATGCTGCCGTTATGTGCGGCGTATTCGATGCAGCATTTGATAAAGCCATTATCGCCAATCTTCTGCTCTGTGCGGCAGGCATATCCATCTGCTGCGTGGTAGTCTACATTTTCAATTACCTGTTCCGCAATCCCATGACGGCAATCATCATATCGCTTGTGGTCGGCTATGCTGCTGCGATCATCTATACCACTATGTATACCGATCTGATCGAGCAGCTTTCCAGTGAAAATGAAACGGAAGCGATGTCCATGATTTTTGACAAGATCACGGGCTTCTCATCTGCATTCCTGCCGTTCTCTGTCCCCTGTATGGTTGGTGTGCTGGGGCTTGGCTGGGTGCTTTGCTCACTGCTTGCAAAAAGGAGGGAAAAATAATGTACGGATTTTTATATCGCTATTTCCGGGTCATGCGGCAGATGCTCATTGTTTTCGGTTTTGTCATCCTGGTTACAGTGTTCATGCCGATTTTCCAGGCATTGGTCTGGGAGGCGGAGGAACTGAACAATGTGATGGAACATGATATGCCCTGTATGCTTACTTATTGCGTATTCATGATGCTCTCCTATTTCATGAATGACGAGCTTCACAAGGCGGATGAAAAAAGGCTGCCGGTCTATTTTGCCGTTGCCTCGCCCGCAGGTGTGAAGGGCTATGTCAAATCCAAATACATACGCACGCTGCTTCTGCCGTTCATCGCCATGAATGTCTGCCTGATGACCGATCTCACTGCCGCTGCCATTCTGGATCTCCGTCAGGATGTGAATCGAGCGACGATCTTCATGGGTATCTATACCGGACTGTTTATGATGTTCATTCTTCTGAATGCCATCGAACTGCCGTTCATGATCCGCTTCGGCGTGAAAAAAGGTGCAAATGTGAAGGCTGTGGTTTTCCTCAGTATTCTGGCAGCGGCAGGCATCTATTTTCTGTTCGGTGATATTTCCATGTTCGGCACGATGGAGGATTTCATCTGGTTCCTGCTCGATGTCATGAGCGGCAAGCGTGGCGGTACAACGATGCTCGCCATCTCCGCACTCATGCCCCTTGTAACGCTTGCACTGTACTATCTTTCCTATCTGCTTTCCTGCAAATTGTATCTGAAAGGAGTGGAACAGCTTGAACAATAAGAAACTGACGATCATGCGGCTTGTGATCTTCTACACACTGGCGATTCTGCCGCTGATCATCTTCACGCCCATTTTCTCAAACCTCCTCGGTGAGCCGATGTTCACGGGCGAGGCGGCAGCAAGCCAGCTTACCACAACATGGGGCGTCATCGGTATGTGTGCCCCCGCCCTTGCGAATGTCCTGACAAGAGTCATCACCCGTGAGGGACTGAAGGATTCCTACTTAAAGCTTGAAATGAAGAATGGCAAGTGGAAATACTACCTGCTGGCATTCGGGATTCCGCTCCTCTACATGATCATCACGGTATTTCTGGTGCTGTTGGTATACTGTCGTGATGCGGAAAGCTGGTTTGCAACGGATCAGATTCCCACTCGCTTCTGGGCATATTTCTCACAGCTTGGCACAACACTCCTCCTGTTTATGCCGCTCTTCGGTGAGGAATTCGGCTGGAGAGCCTATATGACACCCAAACTTGAACAGATCATGCCCATGCCGGCGGCTCTGGTTGTGGGCGGCATCCTCTGGGGTGTCTGGCACGCACCGCTGACTGTGCAGGGACATAATTTCGGGCTGGATTATCCGGGCTTTCCGTTTCTGGGAATCTTTATGATGTGCGTAATGTGCACGGCGTTGGGAGCGATCCTGACACTGCTGACAAAGCGCACACAGTCCGTTATTCCGGCTGCCATCATGCACGGCATCAACAACAACATGAACTTCGCTCTGTTTCTTTCGGTGTTCGGTGCGGAAGGAATTTCCAAACATATTGAAACGCTGAATTCACCGGCCTCAATGGCACTCATGAACGTACCGATCGCCATCATCGGTGCAGTCTGCTTTGTGATTCTCTGCAAAGAAGCAAAGCAAAAACCTGTTGAAAACTATACTCCCTAACCACTCTCCTCCCGTCCCTGACGGGAGGATTTTTCGGTGATCTGAAACATTTGTCGATAAATTGGCAAAATTCCATCTATGAACAAAATATGAAAAAACAATAGTTAAAATATGAAAATATGAATCGAATTGCCCAAACTTCATTTGCAAAGCCCCTGAAAATATCGTTCAATTCACTGAAAAATGAAAAAATCGCAAAAAATTGCTTGCATTTCCAGAGCGTTTGTGCTATCATGGTAGCAATGCCAAAGAATCGCACAAGAAAGGAATTATCCCATGTTTAAAAAATTATCTGCTGTACTTGTCAATAGCTGCTGCATCATGTCCATTGCAACAACAGGAATGATCACAGCTGGAGCCGCAAACGACAGAATGATCGGCGACGTGGATATGAACGGCTATGTCGATGCAATGGATGCAGCAAGTATCCTCACAGAGGCTGCACATCTTGCTTTTGCGGAAACCGGTGGACTTACCGATGCACAAATGTTCAGTGCGGATATCAATTCTGACGGATTGGTAAATGCCGGCGACGCATCCTATATCATGAGCTACGCGTCCTATCTGGGCACGGGCGGCACGATCGACTTTGTGGAATATCTGAATCAGCAAGGTCTTGTTGTGACACCGGAGCAGCCAGAGGAGGAGATCAAGCCCACCGCACCCTCGGACGGACTGTCAGGTCACATTGTTTCCATGACTGCGGACGAGGCAAAAATGCTCGCAGCACTTGTTACACTCGAATCCAAGGGTGAGAGCTACGAATGCCAGAAGGCAGTTGCAAGTCTGGTCATCAATCGTATGCTGACCTCCAATCTTACAGTGGAGGGTGTCATTTATCAGAAGAACCAGTTCTCTACAGCAAGCAGAGTGGCTTCCACCACTCCCACAGAATCCTGCATGAATGCGGTGAACGATGTGCTTGCAAACGGAACAACGCTTCCGATCTATGTGACATTTTTCAGAGCAGGCTACTACCACAGCTGGGGCGATCAGGTCGCTTACTGCTGTATGGACAACACATACTTCTCTTATAGTCAGGCATTGAAGAATAAGTATGTGAAGTAAAATTCGAATACATTGACTGCACCCCCTCCGGATGGTCGGAGGGGGTGTGGTGTTGTCTGGAGGGCGTAGGATGACTTCAGAACAGGCTTACAGGAAACCAAAAAGCAGCCCGCATCACTGCCAGTTGCGGGCTGCTTCATTATAGTATTGGATCAGGACGGGCTTGGTGAGCTGGTTGATCTCGGCATCGGCGATCTCATCCTTGCCGAACAGGAACAGCGCAGGAAGGCTGTCTTCCGAAAGATAGCGCGTTTCTGTCAGGAGATCGTGCTTCTGTACAAGCTCTCCCCTGCCTGCCATGTTGAAGCCCCAGTCGCCGAATGCGGGGACTTGCAGATGGTACGGCAGTACCTCCATGCCCTCACTCCCGATCGTGCGGCTGATGCACCAGAACGCTTTGGAGGCGTAATAGGGGCTGGTAGACTGCACATTCAGGATTCCGCCCTCGGCAAGATGCTGGGCACACAGGCGGTAAAAGATATTGGTGTAGAGCTTGCTGAGCGATTCGTTGTTCGGATCGGGCAGGTCAATGATGATCACATCGTACAGCTCCTCACTGGATTCGAGATACTCATAGGCATCGGTGTTAATGACGTTCACGCGTTCATTGGTCAATGCATTCTCATTGAGTGCGGTGATCTGCGGCTCTTCACTGCAAAGCTCCGTCATCCGGCTGTCAAGGTCAACAAGAGTGATGCGCGTGTCGGGGTATTTGAGCAGCTCTCGTGCGGCAAGTCCGTCACCGCCGCCGAGAAGCAGTACATCTTCCTGTTCCTGCGCGTATGCCATCGGTACATGAACGAGGGCTTCATGGTAGCGGTATTCATCCATGGACGAGAACTGGCAGTTGCCGTCAAGATAGAGCCGCATGTCATCCTTGTGGCGCGTCATGACGATCTTCTGGTACTCGGTCTGTTCGCGAAGGATCACATGATCACGGTACAGTCCGTTTTCGATCGTGCCGCCCACATTCTCCGCAAAGACCATCCCGACTGTCATGCAGCAGAGCAGGACGACGGAAATGACGCGGTAGTATCCGGCATTGCGAAGCCTTGCGGAATAGCGGTAGATGATGAGCACCGCCGCAAGGAGATTGAGTGCGCCGACAAGAGCAGCTGTCGCGAAGTACCCCAGATGGGGCAGAAGCACCATGGGAAAGGCGATCGAGCCGATCAGACCGCCGATGTAGTCAAAGGAGAAGATCGATGAGATCGTGACACGCAGATCCTTTCTGTCTTCTTCAATGATGCGCGTCAGGAGGGGGATCTCCAGACCGGCGAATGTGCCGATAACGATGATTTCCAGATACATCACAAGGGCGTAGGACTCCAGATAGAGATTGGCAAGGAAGAGTGTCAGGGAGCTGAGTCCGCCGATAATGCCGATGCCGATCTCAACATTCGCGAACCAGTTGAACAGATCCTTGCGCACGAACTTCGACAGAAACGAACCAAGACCGAGAGCGCACATGTACAGTCCGATGGTAATGGAGTACTGGAGCGTGGAGTTGCCTACAAGATACGAGCTGACAGCACTGATGATCAGCTCGTAGACCATGGAACAGCCTGAGATCATCAATGTTGTCAGCATCAGTAAACGATAATTTTTCATACGGGTTATGCGATCACGCCGCTGATTACAGTTGCAAGACCGATGAAGATGCCTGCAACCATGATGCCTGCCGCGGTATTGCCGCAGCCTACCTCGTCATTGAGGTTGTACTGCTTGTTGAAGAAACGGATCACAAGGTAGCCGAGCATGAAGAACAGGATGCCGACTGCAAAATACAGCACACTGCCGGTCAGACCGGTAAGGAGTGTTTCCTTTGCTGCAGCAGCTGCCGGAGAGGAAATGGCAGCCTTCAGGAGCATACCAACGCCGATGTTCGTGCCGGCGGATACAAAGCCGACAGCCTTGTTGCCGCGCTTGATCTCCTCAGGGAAGGAACAAGGAATGATGAGGTCGATGAGGAAGTTGCCGAGCATCATCAGTGCGATGCCGAGTACAGAATAGATCGCTACTTCAAGAATATCATACAAAAAGTCCATAATCATTTTCTCCTTTATGCAGGCTTTGCCTGTTATTTTCCGCCGCTCAGACCGCCGCCGGACGACTGTCTGGACGCAACGCTTGCCTGACGCACGCTTTGGGAATAGGTGTTATAGGTGTTCGATGACGAATATTCGACATAATCGCCGTCATATGAGCTGTAGGGAGAGGTATACTTGCCGCTGTAGGTGCTTGAGTCGCTGGAATAGCCCGTGGAATAATAGAAATCACGGTAATAGCGGCGGGAATGCGGGCGGCTGCGGTAGAGGTCATCGTCCGTGGTGTATGCATAGGCACGGTCGGAGATCTGCACCAGAACCTCATCCTCCAGTGAGAGGTAGATCACGCAGTATTCTTTTTCGGTCAGGATCGCAACTGCGCCCTCTGTTTCCGAATCATCCTGCTGCACATACTGGGTGTTGCCGTCAATGGCATTGATAATATCCTTTGCTGTAGAAGCAACGGTATAGCTTGCAGGTGCTTTGTAGACATCGGCGGAATTCTTTTCATTGCCGGTAATGGATGTCACATAAGTATAATCAGAGCTTTTTTTCAGGTATTTGGAGATGCTTGAATTCGTAAACCAGATGTCAAGCAGGATTCCGCTGAGCGCACCAAGTACGGGGATCGCAAAGAACAAACCCACGATCACCGCCATGACCGCATTGCCGCTTGACTTACTGTTCACAGCACGGTAGGTAGGATTACTGCGGACATGCCAGAACTCATGTTCATCGAGGTAATAGCCCTTGGAATGCTCCGTGCCGTCATCCCATGTCTCGTCGGAAATGATGAATTCTTCCGTTTCGTCCTCGTATTCGGTGAATTCCGCGCGGTCACCGCGCTCGACATCCACATCACCATCACAGGAAACAACGATCTCTGTTCCGTGGTCGCTCCAGTGATAGCCGGAACGGTCGGGCACACGGATCATCTGCCAGATGGAGTACTCCTTGTAGACATCATCCACGCTGAGCCAGTGTTCACTGCCGTCCTTTTCCGCACGAAGACGGTACTCATCCCATTTGCAGCTGTCATCCGAGTTTTTGTAGGTGATCCTGCCGATGACCTGATACAGCTCACCGTCGGCGCATATGGTATCGCCTAACTGAAATTTCAAATGCTTCACTCCCCTTTCAGGCTGCGTTCCACAGCCCTGACTACATGTTTTCCTGAACGGAATGCGGCACACAGGGCATCCGCTACAGCGCACGGGACATCATCACTGCAGGAAAAGACATCCACCGCTGCATAGCCGTATTCCGGCCATGTATGAATAGAAAAATGGGAGGCGGAAATGACGGCGATATAGGATATGCCGATGGGAGTAAACTGAT
>CALGTT010000227.1 GCA_937901485.1 uncultured Ruminococcus sp. | reverse complement strand
TTGATTAATAAATTGTAAACTTTCAAATCAGTTGCACACGAATGTGCAGCTTTTCCGCCGATTCTCCTTTACAGGATGGATGATGTACCCGAATGGAAAGATACTGATGACAACACCATATGGAGGTAAATAACATGAAGATGATGGACTGTGTTGAAGTAATTGTGGAAAAAGAAGAATATACAAAGGAAGGCGTTCACAAGGGTATGCAGGGCTGGATTTGTCTGGATGACAACGCATCCGGAACATGGCTTGTCAACTTCCCTCAATGCGGTGAGAAGGAAGACATTGCAGAGATTTCCATAAAGGAAGAAGATCTGAAAATCATTCCTGTTATGAATGCTGCAATCAACGAACAGATCAAGGCGCAGTTTGATGAATTAGAAAAAAAAGCCGGAAACATTAATGCTGAATGTTTTTATAAGGATTGTGATGATATTTCCGATTTCATGCTTTGATCCAAATCGCTTTACCTTTAAATAAATTTCTGTGTTTTCACTGGAATTGCGGTATTTTTTATGAGTTTTTCTTTAAAGTGGAAGTGCATTTAAATACGCTTCCACATAATCATCGAACACACATCATGTAGAAATGTCATCTATTTTGTCACACCTTGACAGCAAACCTCCGATGTGAAAGCATCGGAGGTTTATTGTATATCCGTAGATTTTGATTAATAAATTGTAAACTTTCAAATCAGTTGCACACGAATGTGCAGCTTTTCGCCTTTTTTGAGACTTTTGTAGAAGGATTTTTTTGAGATTTAAGGAGTGATTGAAGGAAAACGTAATAATCATCGAATCATGTATTCTAATGATGGTCTGCTATTTGTAACTTATGATCACTATAAAACATTTTATGAAATTACAATTGGAGGGTAACTATGGGTGAAGAGAGAGTATCAGTAACTTTAGATTTCACTGAATGCCGCTATGTAATGGAATTGTATAAAGAAATGCGTGTTAAGATGGAATGGGAAGATTTTTATGGAGATAATCTGGATGCTCTTTGGGATATTCTTTGGGGTATGCCGCATAAGGGTAATGATTTTGTAATCCTTCGCCCCAGAACGTATCAGAACATTCCGCATGGTGATAATGAAAGATTTACAGGGTATGTGAATAAAATTTGCAGCATCTTTGAACGAGCACAGGATCATGGTTACTTGACGATGCAGATTATATATACAGAATCATAAAATGTTATCTATTTTGTCACATCTTGACAGCGGGGTAGCCCCCGCCGGCAGACGCGTATGAAAGCTTCCGAGTGATCGGGAGCTTTTCTTTTTGCAATCAGGCTTGACTTACCGCATGACGCTTGCAAGCAGAGCAGCATTGCTGCTGAACGCTTTGAAAAGATCCCATACTCCGAAAGCACCGGAATATGGGATCTTTTGTTTTCTTACTTCAGCTTCACCCCATCCGAAAACGCCTTGCCGACCTTTTCGCCGAGTGTCAGGTAGTCGTGGTTCACCGGATCATAGGTGATCGGGCGGAATTTGGACAGATCGACCTTGCCGTCGGTCAGGATGCGTTCGTCCGCGCAGACGTTCACGATCTCGCCCACCAGACGGCAGCTCTCCGCATCGTAGCTCACGAGGCGGCATTCCAGCGCAAGCGGCAGCTCCTCGAACAGCGGCGCGTCCACCTTTTCGCTCTCCACTGCCGTCCAGCCAGCCTTAGCGATCTTGTCCGGCTCTTTGTTGCCGGAAACGATGCCCACATAGTCCGCAGCAGTCACATTCTCTGCATCCGCAATGCTCACCGTGAACGCCTTTCTTGCAAGGATATTCGCTGTGGTCTTGTGGTCGTCGCTCACGCAGATGGAGATCTGTGTTTCCTCGCTGATGCCGCCCCATGCGGCGTTCATGGCATCCGGCGTGCCCTTTTCGTCATATGTGCCGATGATCAGCACGGGCATGGGGTACAGAATTGCCTTTGCTCCGAAGTTTTTTCTCATAGTGATTCCTCCTGTTCGGGATCGTATTGTTTCGTTTCCATCTCTGCAATGATCTCCTCGACGAGCTCCACCGCTGATGCCACCATTTTCGGGCAGAATTCTGTAAACAGCTTGTGTTCTGAAGCGTAAGCCGCCCCCTCAGGTGTCGAAATGTCGCATCCGAGCAGCACATTGCAGATGTAGGAGCCATTACGGTTTCTGAACTCGTCAAGGAATTTGTCGTTGACATAATTCGCCCTGTTGCGGCTCTCCATGTCGTCCTTTTTGCACTGCCCGTATTTCAGACCGAGAACCATCAGCGCACCCGTACATGCACCGCAGACCTCGCCCTTTCTCATGCCGCTGCCAAAACATGCGCCGAGCTTCAGTGCCTGTTCTTCCGTAATGCCAAGCTCCTGCGCAAATGCCGCAAGCACTGCCTGTGAGCAGTGGAATTTGTCACTGAAATACTGTTCTGCCTTTTCCTTATGCGTCATTTGTTTTACCTCCATAATTTATGCAATCACCATCCCTGACAGAAGAATTCGATTTCTTCGCCGAGTGGCCCATAGCAGAATGCAATGGCTGCCGGAAATGCCGGATCGCCGCCGATCTGCACGGTTTTCGGGGCGATGAACACCTCATAGCCCGCCGCTTCGACTGCGTTCACGCACGCCTGCACATCATCCACAGCAAAGGCAAAATGCCGGATCACGCCCTTTTCCAGCGATTCCGTGCCGTCGCGGAAAATCTCCACGATTCCTGCGCCCGTGTCGAGCAGGATGCAGGCTTCGCATTCCTTGAGGACGGGAAGCTTCAGGGTTTCGGTGTAGAAACGGCGTACCTTCGTGTATTCTTCTTCATTCTGACATTTCATCGAAATGTGGTGGATGCCTTTGATCATTGTGATGCCTCCTTTGTCAGTTTGTTATTCTGTTAAATTCCACCCATGATCCCCATGATAGATCATCTGCTTTGTCATGCCGCCGTCGATGCAGATGTTCTCGCCCGTGATAAATCCAGCCCTGTCCGAGCAGAGAAAGAGCACCATATTGGCGATATCAAGGGGATTTCCGACTCTGCCGGCAGGCTGCTGCACAGCATCCGCGCCCTCGTAGACCGTATATGCCGTGTCGATCCAGCCGGGGGAAATGGAATTCACGCGCACCTTTCCCGACAGGCTGACCGCAAGTGCGTGGGTAAGTGCCGCAATACCGCCCTTTGCGGCAGTATAGCTCTCCGTCTGCGGCTGGCTCATGCGGTCACGGGAGGAGGAAATATTGATGATCGCACCGCCCGCGTGAAAATGCGGTGCGAACAGCTTTGACAGATAAAACGGTGCAGTCACACCCACAGAAAGCGCGTACTGGAATTCCTCGTAGGTGCACGCGTCAATGCCCTTCATCAGCGGCAGGGCATTGTTGATGAGGAAGTCGATCTTCCCGTGCTGTGAGAGCACCGATCCTGCGAAACGCTCCAGCGTTTGCTGGTCGGCAATATCTCCCACAAAATGCTCGCCCTGTACTTTGTCGATCACATGGACGATCGCGCCGTTTCTGCGGAATTCCTCGGCAATGCATTTGCCGATGCCGTTCGCGCCGCCTGTGATGACTGCGATCTTATTTTCAAATTCGGTCATGATGTTTCACGCTCCCTTATCTCCCCGATCTCACAAAACAGATCATATACCCCATCCTGCGACAATACCCCACGTTTCAGGTCGGGCGGCAGTTCGCCGCGTTCGTCGGCTTCATAATCCGAAAGCCACTGACCGCTGTCACAGTAAGCCGTCAGCGCGTCAAGCATGGCTTGCAGCGGCGGTTCACGGAGCAGCTCCGCGTCCTCCTGCACCGCACGCCGGAGGGTGTCAAAATACAGCTCCATGCGCCGGACTCTGGTGATCATTTCACGTTTGTGCATTGCTCTGGTTCTCCTCAAAATTCCAGCGTACACTGAACGGTGCATCAGAAAGCTCGGAAAGCTGGCGGAAATAATTCTCGATAAGTTTTTTTGCTCTGTCCTGCGCATTGACCAGCAGGGAGGAATTGTTTTCGATGGTTTCGCGCATGGTCTGCTGTGCCGCTTCAATAGCGGCTGTCTGGTCGGCGGCTGTGATGGTGTTGGAATTCCAGCCGTCCTTGGACATGATGTAGGAATCCTCCGTGAACGATTCCGGATCAATGCTGATGCTCAGGATCTTGGCTTTTGGGATGGTGATGGTATAGACATTGTTCTCCTCGGTCATGGACACGCGCGACATGTCCACGCCGATTTTCGCCGTGCCGATGTACTCCATCCAGAATGTGCGGTCGGATTCGCCGATATGGGCAATGCCTGCGCCCTTGGATTTGGTCGCCTTCGCGACATTGTGATAGTAGCATTCGAGCGTTGCCAGCTCACAGATGGCACGGATGCGTGAAATTTCCGGTGCATTGAGTGTGACCGGTGCGGTGGGAGCCGTGGTTTCCGGAATGCTTTCCGACGGCTTTTGTGATGACTGACAGCCTGCAAGGAGCATCAGGGGGATGAGCAGGCAGGAAAGAATGGTTTTTTTCATAGCACACCTCAGCTTACAGTGACAGTATAGTCCGCGTCATACTGCTCCACCCACGGTTCGATCAGAGCTTCAACAGCGGTGATGGCATTTTCCTTTGCAGAGAGGATGTCCAGCCCACCCCAGCCGATGAGGCAGGCATGGGTCTTGGCATCCAGATTCTTGCCGATGCGAATCTTGCCCTTTCCTGTCTGGGCTTTCTGCTCCAGGTACACGGCGGTCCGGGCGTCATATTCCTCCTGGCTCATGGGAGAAAAGCCCATGCAGAAGTGGAAGGCATTCCATCTTCTGTGCTCCATGATGCCTAAGTTTTCCAGCAGTTCTCCCCGGTATTCCAGTTTCCAGAACGGCGTGCGGTCAAGGTGGCTGTTTTTCTGCCAGTCAAGAGGTTTGACGTTGAACCGG
>CALGTT010000226.1 GCA_937901485.1 uncultured Ruminococcus sp. | reverse complement strand
CATGGAATATATGGAGGGCGGCAGAGCGCTGCTTAAGTATGAGCTTCCTTTGAATGAAATCATCTATGATTTCTTTGATGCGTTGAAGTCCCGTTCCAGAGGGTATGCATCCTTTGACTATGATATCAAGGGATACGAGGAGTCTAAGCTGGTGAAGTTGGACATTCTCATTAATAAGGAAGAGGTGGATGCATTGTCCTTTATTGTACATGCAGATTCTGCTTACGAGCGTGGACGCAGAATGTGCGAGAAGTTAAAGGACGAGATTCCAAGACACCTTTTTGAGATTCCCATTCAGGCAGGGATCGGCGGTAAGGGGATCGCGCGTGAAACGGTCAAGGCAATGCGCAAGGACGTACTTGCCAAGTGCTACGGCGGCGACATCACCCGAAAGAAGAAGCTGCTCGAAAAGCAGAAAGAAGGCAAGAAGCGTATGCGCCAGCTCGGTACGGTAGAAGTACCGCAGGAGGCATTTATGAGCGTCCTGAAGCTCGATGAATAAGGAGGGATCTTATGAAAAAACACAATTGTCCCCACTGCGGCGAACCGGCATTCACTCCCATCCAGAAAGCCCTTGCCGGCTCTCTGCGCACCAACGGCAAGCCTTGCCCGAACTGCGGCAGAAAATGCTGTAACGGCATGGCATCCATTTATTTTTCATCTGTGACAAGCATTCTTGCGCTGATCGTCATCATTGCGGCTTATATCATGATCTCTGACAAGCTGGTCAGCACCATCATTATTGTGGCGGCGATCGCAGTCAGCCTGCTGCTGAATTTCCTGTTCGACATGTTCTTCGGCAAGCTCACAGAGCCGATCCGTATCATGCAATGACGGGGCTGTATTTTCACATCCCGTTCTGTGCCAGAAAATGCCCGTACTGCGACTTTTTCTCCGTTTCCTATCACAAGGAAACGGTGGCGCGGTATGTTTCGGCGATCATCCGCAATCTGTCGGCGTATGCGCCCCGCGATATGGTGGACACCATCTATTTCGGCGGCGGTACGCCGTCGCTCTTATCTGCGGCACAGATCGCGGATATCCTCGATGCCTGTGCAAAGTACGCACATCTGATGGAAAACCCGGAGATCACGCTGGAATTCAATCCGACGGGGGAACGCACGCAATACCTGCACGAACTGCGAAATATCGGCGTAAACCGTCTTTCCATCGGCACGCAGAGCTTTTCTGATGCACAGCTTTCCATGCTCGGCAGGACGCACCGCGCCGCCGATGGCATCCGTACGGTCATGACCGCATATGAACAGGGTTTTTCCAATATTTCCTGTGACCTTATGCTTGCCTGTCCGCATCAGAGTGAAGAAGTACTCGCAGAAACGCTCGATGTTCTGGGGAAACTTCCCATTACCCATGTTTCTGCCTACCTTTTGCAGGTCGAGGAGGGGACACCCCTTGCGGGGAATGCACAGCTTCTGTCCCATCTGCCCGATGACGATGCTTCGGTTGACCGCTATCTGCAAGCCGTGCAGACGCTCGCGGAATACGGCTTTGCGCAGTATGAGGTTTCGAGCTTTGCGAAGGCAGGCTTTGAGAGCCGGCATAATACCAAATACTGGACATGCCAGCCATATCTCGGCATCGGCGCAGGGGCGCATTCCTGCTATGACGGCAAAAGATTTCAGGTATTGCGCGACATCGGTGCATTCTGTGAAGCTCCCGTTCAGCCCACCGAGCTGATCGACGACGCGCCGTGCGGTGAGGAGGAACGGCTGATGCTCGCACTGCGCATGACAAAGGGCGTACCAGCCGATGCGCTTGGCATTTCGGCGCAAAAAAAGCTCCCTCTGCTGGAAAAGGGGGGCTATCTCAAAACGGAAAACGACTGTATTTCGCTGACACCGCAGGGCTTTGCCGTGTCGAATGCAGTCATTGCCGCACTGCTCGGATAGGAGGAAACCATGATCGTACAAGCCAAGCCGGAGGATTTGCAGACTGTGTTCGATATCGTGCAGACGACCATTGCAGAAATCTATCCGCATTATTATCCCGCAGGTGCGGTGCAGTTTTTTCAGGAGCATCACAGCATGGCGCATATCAAAAAGGATCTTGCGGACGGTGCAGTGTATCTGCTGTATGACGGGGATTTTCCTGCCGCTACGCTGACCATCAACGGCAATGAGATCAACCGCCTGTTTGTGCTGCCGTCACAGCAGGGGAAGGGGCACGGCACGGAGCTGATGACGTTTGCGGAAGCACAGATCGCCGCGCAGTATCCCGAAGCTGTCCTTTGTTCCTCCTTTGCCGCACAGGAGCTGTACATGAAACGCGGCTACAGCGTTGACCGCTACTGGAAGATCGCCTGTGAAAACGGGGATTATCTCTGCTATTATACGATGAAGAAAACATTGAGCCGCTGAATTTTCAGCGGCTTTCAGTTTGTCGAAAAACGTGGGATCAAATGCAGAGCGATTGTCTGCACTCTATTTTTAGTTTTTCAACAGACTAAAACGGCATCCCCGAAAGGATGCCGTCTTTTACAGATTCACTTACTTTGCCGCCTGAAATACATATCTGCAAAAATTGTACAGATGTGCATGGATGCAGTTGTCACCATGATACCCACCGTTGCAGTACTGCCAGAGGTGCGGTACATTGTTCTTGGTGAAATTGTTGTGGTAGTTTTCCGGATTGTTGTAAACCACAGTGTCATCACTGCCCGCTGTGATCATCACCAGATACGGTTCCTTGCCGCTGTCCCACTTGAACGCGCCTGTCACGCCCGGTGCAGGGCAGATCGCGCCGACATAGCCGAACAAATCGGAACGCTGCATACCGATCAGCAGAGCCTCTCTGCCGCCCATGGAGAAGCCCGTGATCGCGGTATTCTCCTTGCCCGTCTTGACGCTGTAGGTCGATTCAATATGGGGCATCAGATCCTTGGTCAGGTCGTTGATGAAGTTGTCATACGCTGCGTTATTGAAATCGTCCATGCCGGAGCAGGCATCCTGTGAATCACTGGAGTAAATGTACGGGAATACGACGATCATATCCTCCGCCTCGCCTGCTGCGATAGCATTGCCGATAATCTGTTTTGTGTACATTGTACCGTTGCCCTCGATAATCATACGGTCTTGATTCTCCCAGTAACCATGCATGACATAAAGTACCGGGTACTTCTTGCTTGTGTCATAGTTTGCCGGAAGCAGGATGTTGTAGGGCTTGTTGCGCTTGCAGGTTGTGGAGTAATAGGTCGCACTTTTGACAGTACCATACTGTCTGCCTGCGACTTCCTGACGTGCGCTGGTCGGTTCAAACTCGACCATCTTTTGCTGACAAAGTGCTGTGTATTCTGCCATAGACATTGCAGGGGTGCTCGGTTCTGTTTCTGCCG
>CALGTT010000225.1 GCA_937901485.1 uncultured Ruminococcus sp. | reverse complement strand
TTCCCCTGATCGGGCTGTATGTCTACGCATCCACACAGTCGATCATGGAGAAGGCTCTCAAGGCTTGTGGGCTGTTTCGGTTTGATTATGAAGTGCTGGATGTGAAAAACGGCGATATTCTGAAGATTGACGCACGGGGTAATCTTTCTGGTGATACGTTTCAGACGATGTTCTATGATCCATTCTTTCGGTACTGCCCTTGGGAGGAGAATGAGCAAGACGAAGCTCTGGAAACCTTGCTTCTGATGTGCCACTGTTTCGGCGTGACGGAGGATGAGGTGATGGAGCTGGTGGAGATGGGGTATAGCTATGACGAGATTGAGGGAGTGTTGAATGAGCCAGCCGCAAAGAAGAATCTCTGCATTCATGCAGAATAGGGGAATTTATGAGCAAAAAAGCGAATAACGAGGGAAGCGTCTACAAAGACAGCGGCGGGAGATGGCGTGGTGCTGTCAGCATTCCGCAGCCGGACGGCACACTGAAACGCCGCTATGTTTCCGGCAAGACAAAGAAAGAAGTCTCCGACAAAGTGCGAAAGCTTGTCAACGAAATCAATGATCATGTATATACAGAACCTTGCGTCACAACACTGCAAGAATGGCTTTGTACATGGCTGGAAATGTATTGCAAGCAGGAAATCCGTGCAACCACGCTGATCAACTATGAGACTTACATTCACAAACACATCTCCCCTGCACTGGGGAGAATACGCTTATCCGATCTGTCAACGCTGCAGCTACAGCGATTTTATAACAAGCTTCTGCAGAACGGACGGCTTGACGGCGGCGGTGGAATCAATCCGAAAACGCTGCGTAATCTGCATAATATGCTGCACAAGGCACTGCATCAGGCGGTTATGCTGGAGATGATTTCAAAAAATCCTGCTGATTTCGTAACGCTTCCAAAACGAAAAAAGACGGAAATGCGGTATTTCACGGTAGAGGAACAGCAGAAGCTGCAGGCGTGTCTTGCATCGGAACGACTGGGAATGGCGGTTCTGCTTGACCTATACACGGGACTGCGGCAAGGAGAGTTGTTGGGACTGCGATGGGAGGATGTGCATCTGGACGGAGAACAAAGCTATCTGAAGGTTGTGCAGACAATTGGTCGGATCAAAAATGAAAGCCCAAATGCAGCCACCAGAACGATAATTGCAATCAGTCAGCCGAAAACACCGCATTCTGTACGCACAATTCCGATCCTGCCGGAAATCGCAGAACAGCTGGAAAAACACCGTGTAATACAACAGGAATACGAGGTATTACATGGAATCCAGCATTCGGGATATGTATTTACATCCGTGTATGGACAACCGATTGATCCACGCAATTTTCAGCGATATTTCAGGGAATTACTCATACGGCATGGGATTTCGTGGGCCCTGCGAAAAAATCTCTGTAAAATCATCAACTGTGATAAAAACGTTAGAC
>CALGTT010000224.1 GCA_937901485.1 uncultured Ruminococcus sp. | reverse complement strand
TGCCATGCATGAGGTGCAGGAATTGAAGAACTACCGGCATCATATTGTTACCACGCGCTTTCAGCACAGTCTGAATGTTTCCTATTATAATTATCTGCTCTGCCGCCTGTTCAGGCTGGACGCACATTCTGCGGCAAGAGCCGGACTTTTGCATGATCTGTATTTTTACGACACCAAGCAGTACAGCCGTTCCGCGCCGAAGCTCCGGCACAGCCAGTACCATCCGATGGCGGCACTTGATAATGCGATGCAGCTTCTGCCGATGAATGCACGCGAACAGGACATGATCGTCAAGCACATGTGGCCCGTCACCAAGCAGAAGCCGCAGTACGCGGAAACCTACATCCTGACCTTTGTGGACAAGTATTGTGCACTGATCGAATTCATTCTTCCGCAGCCTGCAAGATTCTGGGGCTGGTTCAGACGCAAAGCACTGCGCAGTGCGGTCTGATGCACCCGACAAATCATAAGAAAAGCCGTTCATGCAGTGGACGGACTGAAACCGGAGCAGATCGCTCCGGTTTTTTTATTCCGGCACATCCCGAATGTGCAAAAACGATTACAAAAAGTTGTATTTATGATTTCTATACAATTCACAAAAAGAGTTGACAAACAACTGAAAAAATGCTATAATATATACAACAATTGCGAAAATTGTCAAAATCTCAATGAAGGAGGCATCCGACCAAATGAAGAAGCAAGGCATTCTGAACAGTGATATCTCAAGAGTGCTGTCCTACCTCGGACATACCGACACCATCGCCATTGGTGACTGCGGACTTCCGATCCCCGATGAAACGGAACGCATTGATCTGGCACTGGCATTCGGCATTCCGACGTTTATGCAGACACTCGAAGTCCTTGTTCAGGACATGAAAATCGAAAAAATTATTCTCGCAGAGGAAATCAGAACCAACAATCCCGATGTTCTGGCACAGATCGAAGCACTGTTCGCCGGACAGCAGATCGAAGTGGAATTTGTCAGCCATGCCGCACTGAAGGAATGCACCAAACAGTGCAAAGCGGTCATCCGCACGGGTGAGACCACACCGTATGCAAACATCATCTTGCAGGCAGGCTGTATTTTCGCATAGTAAGGAGAGGTGAACGTATGAACATTGAAATGAAAGGGATCAACAAGTCCTTCGGCTCGAATCAGGTGCTCAAGGATGCGGGTTTCCTTCTGAAGGACGGTGAAGTCCATGCGCTCATGGGTGAGAACGGTGCCGGTAAATCCACACTGATGAAAATTCTCACCGGTGTCTATACCCGTGATGCCGGCACAGTGCTCGTGGATGGACAGGAGGTCGTCTACAAATCACCGCAGGAAGCGGAAAAGGCAGGTATTGTCTTTATCTATCAGGAACTGAACGTTCTCTTTGACCTGACCGTGGAAGAGAACCTTTTTATGGGCAAGGAGATCACAAAGGGCTTCGGCATCTGCGACCGCAAGGCAATGCGCAAAAAGGCGCAGGAGGTCATGGACAAGATGGGCGTGAACATCCCGATCAATGCGGTAATGTCCGACCTGTCCGTTGGTCAGCAGCAGATGGTCGAGATCTGCAAGGCTCTGATGGTCGATGCCAAGGTGCTCATCATGGACGAGCCGACCGCCGCCCTGACACAGAGCGAAACTGAGGGCTTGTTCAAGCTCATCAAGAGCCTGCGTGAAAAGGGCGTATCCATCGTATATATTTCTCACAGAATGGAGGAGATCTTCGAGCTTTGCGACCGCATCACCATCCTGCGTGACGGCCAGTACATCGACACCAAGTACATCAAGGACATCACCATGGACGATGTGGTCCAGATGATGATCGGCCGTGAGATCGGCGAGCGTTACCCCAAGCGTGACTGCAAGATCGGTGCGGAAGTCCTCCGCGTGGAAAACC